>CAXUCT010000070.1:0-9860 GCA_964249415.1 uncultured Bryobacteraceae bacterium
CAGCACTACAAGCAAATATCTGCTCGCCGGAAGATCCATGCCCTGGTACGCCATGGGGCTCTCCATTTTGGCGACTCAGGCGAGCGCCATCACGTTCATCTCGACAACCGGCCAGGCGTACGTCGACGGAATGCGGTTCGTGCAGTTTTACTTCGGACTGCCAATCGCAATGGTACTGCTCTCGATGACGGCTGTTCCTATCTTTCATCGCGCGAACGTATATACAGCCTACGAATATTTGGAACAGCGCTTCGACGCAAAAACACGTACTCTCGTGAGCATCGTGTTCCTGATTCAGCGTGGGCTGGCTGCTGGTATTGGGCTTTACGCCCCGGCGGTGGCGCTCTCCTCCGTGCTGGGCTGGCCGGACCGGCTGGTGACAGTGCTGATCGGCGCGTTGGTGATTGTCTACACCGCGACGGGCGGAATCAAGGCGCTCACCTGGGCGGACGTTCAGCAAATGGGGATGATCTTTTTTGCGTTAGCGACCAGCCTTTTCGTGGTTCTGCATGCACTCCCGTCCGGCATCTCTTTTACCGATGCTGTGCATTTAGCTGGTGCGGCAGGACGGCTCAATATTGTCGACCTGCGATTTGACCTGAGCGATCGATACAACCTTTGGAGCGGCCTGATCGGCGGCGGATTTCTTGCATTGGCTTACTTTGGTTGTGATCAGAGTCAAGTGCAGCGGTATCTTACCGGCAAGTCAATCGCGCAAAGCCGCTTGGGCTTGCTTTTTAACGCAGTGGTGAAGATTCCCATGCAGCTCTTCATTCTGTTCATTGGCGCCATGGTCTTCGTGCTGTATCTTTTTGTCTCGTCGCCAATGATCTTCCAGCCGGTCGAAGCCGCACGGGCGTCCCAGACCGGTCTTTGGCGGCCTGTCGAATCGCAGTACCGCGCTGCTTTTGAGCAGCGCCGGGCAGCGGCTTACCAGCTTGCGGGCGCGCTCCGGGAACAGAAGCACGGAGATCCCGCCGCCCTATCAAGCTTTCGCCAAGCGCAACGTGCTTTCGATCAAGCGCGGCGGCGCGCTCTCGATATTGTGGGAGGCCTGCACGGGGGAGAGAAGTTCGACGACACCAATTACATTTTTCTGTCGTTCATCAAAAGGTATTTGCCGGCCGGGTTGGTTGGCCTGGTGATTGGCGTAATCTTCTCGGCCTCCATGGGCTCCACTTCCGGCGAGATCAATTCACTTGCGACCGTATCCGTGATCGATATTTACCGCCGCTATTTTGCACGGGACCGCAGCGATCGTCATTACCTGTTGGCGTCGCGCTGCTTGACAGTGTTCTGGGGTGCTTACGCGGTGGCGTTTGCCGCTTTTGGAGCCCGCGGTTTCGGCGCGTTGATTGAGCGTGTGAACATTGTCGGCTCGCTTTTTTACGGGGGACTGTTGGGTGTGTTCGTGCTGGCGTTCTTTTGTAAGAGTGTAGGAGGCACGGCGGCGTTTGCCGGTGTCTTAGCGGGTGAGGCGGCTATCTTCACCGCTGCTGCGTTCACACGCGTCTCTTATCTCTGGTACAACGTGATTGGCTGTCTCGTTGTGGTGCTGGTGGCGTTGTCTTGGGCAAGAGTGAGGCCGCCCCTAAAGACGCTTAACGGGTGAACTCGACGCCCTTATGTTCCGGGCCGAGTGCCGCAATAACGGACGTCACGGCGAAGACCGAGGCCGCGGTGACGGCCATAGCAGTGGCATAGGTCATGTGTTCCGCGAAAGCGGCTTCAATTGTCGCCACTGATCCGGCTAACAAGACACCGCATTGGTAAGCGAACCCGGGCAGAAAGCCTCGAACTTCATTCGGGGAAAGTTCACTCAGGTGAGCGGGGACGACCCCCCACGCGCCTTGCACAAAAAACTGCAGCAGGAATGCTCCCGTGATAAGAAGCGCCAGCCGGGGCGCATAGGCCCACAAGGGCGTGATGAAGATGGCCGCGACCAGCGAGCAAATCATCGCGCGCCTTCTTCCAAATCGGTCAGAGAATAAGCCCACCAGGATGCCGCCCGCAATCGCGCCCAGCATGGAGATGGCCGTGACCAGCGAGCGTTGCACCGTGCCGAAATGCCAGAAGCGCTGGAGGAAGGTCGGGTACATATCTT
Organism: uncultured Bryobacteraceae bacterium; assembly: GCA_964249415.1. Lineage (GTDB taxonomy): Bacteria > Acidobacteriota > Terriglobia > Bryobacterales > Bryobacteraceae > Bog-105. The sequence goes on from CAXUCT010000070.1 coordinate 2,105, forward strand.
GCGTACCATGCGATGCAAGGTTCATCCCCGTCATCAGCAGAGTGAGATAGAGAAACAGCTTCCAGTAGCGCAAGATGCTGCGGAACAGTTGACCCCAGCTGTCTTGCTTTGATCTCTCCCAGACCTCTGACTCTTTCACACGAAAGCGGACAAAAAACGCGAGTAGCGCGGGCAGACCGCCGAGAAAGAAAAGCGGGCGCCACCCCCAACGATCGAAAAGGAACAAGTAGCAGAGCGCGGCGAGCAGATTGCCGAGCGCGTATCCTTGCTGCAAGAGGCCGGACAGCAGGCCGCGCCATTTCGCCGGCACTTTCTCCATGGCCAGCGATGCGCCCACTCCCCATTCGCCGCCCATGCCGATGCCGAAGAGCGCGCGCAGCACCAGGAAGCTGCCGAAGTTGGGAGCGAACCCCGTGGCAACTTCTACAACGGAGTAGAACAGCAGATCCATCATCAGCGGCAATCGCCTGCCATAACGATCGGCCAACAAACCGAATATAAAAGCCCCTACCGGACGAAAAGCAAGCGTGAGAGTAATCGAAAAGGCAACGGCCTTATCTGTTTGATGAAACTCTTTGCCGATGGCAGTGAGGCAGAAGGCGACCAGGAAGAAGTCGAAGGCATCCAGCGTCCATCCAAGGAAGCTTGCCGTGAGGGCACTCCAGTGGTCAGTTGAGGATGCGGTTCCCCCGTGCGTTGATTCCATTGAAGCCTGACGTGGCTCAGGGAGCGGCGTGGCCGCTGGCAGACGCGTTCGGCTCCCACAGTGTTTCGGGAGTGCCCAACACGTGATTTACCCAGCGGCTCCAGACGAATAGAGCATCGCTCAGGCGGTTCAGATAACGCAGCGCTTCTTCGGGTATGCTTTGGTCCACGCCTAGTCTCACCAGCAGGCGCTCTGCTCTGCGGCAAACGGTTCGGCAGATATGAAGTTCCGCATCCAGGTGCGTACCGCCGGGGAGCACAAACGATCGCAGCGGCTCGAGTTCTTCGTTGGCTTTGTCCATTTCGCGCTCCAATTGTTCAATGTCGGCGTCGGTGACACGAGCTTGCTTGGGATGCACATCTTCGGGCAGCGTGGCAAGAATAGAGCCAAGATTAAACAGTTCGTGCTGTATGCGCTTGAGGATGGCCGAAAAGTCGCGCAGCGGCTGCAGTTCGCGTGATAATTCTTCCGCGCTGGCACGTGCCGCTCCCACGAAAGCGTTCAACTCGTCAACGGTTCCGTAGCACTCAATGCGCAAATCGTCCTTAATGATGCTCTGGCCGCCTACCAGTTGCGTCTGCCCTTTATCACCCCTTCGAGTGTAGATCCGGTTCAGCGCAACGCGCGGCTCGTTGAAGGTTTCCTCGCTCATCTCCTTTTGAGTGTAGACATACGTTCTATAATCTGGACAGTGTAAGTATGAGCATTCCAATTCGTGTGCTCGTCGCCAAACCTGGCCTCGATGGACACGACCGCGGCGCGAAAGTGATAGCAAGAGCACTTCGCGATGCCGGCATGGAAGTAATCTACACGGGTCTTCGGCAAACGCCGGAGATGATCGTTAATGCAGCTCTTCAGGAAGACGTCCAGGTGATTGGGTTATCCATCCTCTCAGGCGCGCACAATGTGATTGTGCCGCGCGTCATGGAGCTGCTGCGGGAGAAGGAGATGACCGATGTTCTGGTTGTGGCCGGCGGGATTATTCCTGACGAAGACGCGGCGGAACTCAAGAGGCTCGGAGTCGCGGAGGTATTTCAACCCGGCGCCTCGCTCGAGAAGATCATCCGATTCATCCGCGCGTCGGTGAAACAGGTGGCCTGAGACTTGTCTCGGCCGCAAAGCTTCGCGAGTCTCGGTTCACGTTCAACTGAAGCTCGCGGAAAGAAAAGGAAAATGATGCAAGACAGACAGAACATTGCCGTGTTCGTCGACTACGACAACATTGAGATTGGCGTGAAATCGACACTGCGGCGTGAATTCGACGTGTCACTGGCACTGAGCGCGCTCAAGGAGCGCGGCGATATTGTTGCCAAGTTCGCCTATGCGAATTGGGGCCGTCAAGAAGGCGCCACGCGCCAAATGGCAGAGAACGCCGTGCAGATGGTGCAGCGCATTCCATCGCCGCGTGGAGACAAGAATGGCGCAGACATTAATCTCGCCCTGGATGCGCTGGAGATGGCGTTCACGCACGCCCATGTCAACGCGTTCGCGATTGTCAGCGGGGACAGTGACTTTATCCCGCTGGTTAACAAGCTGAAAGAGTATGGCAAGACCGTGTTTGTAGTGGGCGGCAAGGCGTTCACAAGTACCATCCTGCAGCAGAACTGTCACGAATTTGTAAGTTACGAATCGCTGCTTGAAGATGGTGAGCGCATTGTTGCTCAGCCCATGCCGGATCGCCGCGACCGCCCGGATCGTGGAGATCGCCCCGAGCGCGGCGAGCGGCCGGAGAGGAAAGACCGGAAGGAACAGCGGGGCCAGCGTCCTGCGCCGCTCGATCTGACGCAGGCCATGCCGCTTGTGGAACGTGCTTTGCAGGTGCTGGAACGCCGGGCGGTTCAACCGCAGCTGGGTCTTCTGAAGAGCACAATGCTGCAACTCGACGCCGCTTTCAGTGAGAGGGCGTATGGAGCCGGCAGCTTCTCCGATTTCGTCGACAAGCTGAAGAAAGCGGAGTTCATCAACGTCAGTGGGTCAGGCGGCCGCTACATCATCGAGCGCCGCGGCGGCCATACCGCAGAGAAGGTGGCACCGAAGCCGGAAGAGGCGCTGCCCATGCTGCGCGATATGCTGGAGACCCATCGCATGGAACTGGAGGAAGGCGCTACAGCCGAAGAGCTGGAGCAATGGATGCAGAACGAGTATCCCCATTTCCATCCCACCAAGTTTGGCTTCCAGCAATTTTCAGAGTTCTTGAATTACGCGCAAGATAAGACCGTCGTCCGGACGGAACCAGACGAAGAGCGCGGCTTAATCGTGCGCTTGGGCGCTGAGTTCTATCCGCCGGCTCTGCCCGAACCTGCTCCGGAACCCGCCATTGAAGAAGAGGAGGATGAGCCGCAACCTATTGTGGAAGGCCAACCGACCATCTTCGAGCCGAATCCGCCGCCGCCCAAGCCCAAGAAGACGGTGACTCGAAAGCGAACATCCGGCCCGGCGCCTACCACCCGGCGTCCACGAAAACGGAAGCCGGAGTAAGAGCAAAAAGCTGGGATCAAGTGGCGGTATTGCTGCTGGAGCTCAAGGCCGAGATCACCAATATTCCGCAACCCGCTACGACCGCATCTTCGATGATGGCTACCAACGGATCAGGAAGTTGAAATTGCTTGTCGGCCCACTTGCGAACGTTGTATGCTGCATACGTCGCGCCGACAGCGGCGGCAGCGCCAATCAAGGCGCCGGCCAGCACAGAACGCTTTTTCGATGAGCACACAGCCGCTCCACTAAGTCCGCCCGTTACCGCGCGCGCCATCACTGCCGGCGCTTGCGTTCGCTTTGGCATGAAGGGCAGCTTATCTGCAATCATTTCTCCTATAGCGAGCACGGCCATGGTCTTCGCTGTCCCCGGCCGTTCCAGGAAGTTAAGCGGAGAATGCCCGCCAGGAACCCAGCCGGATTGGGCGAAGTGGCTCATGATGGCCGGAGCCGCCATGGAGCGCATTCCGGCCGCTGCGCCCATCACTGCCGCCCCTGTGTATACTTGTGCGTCTGTCATTTTGTATTTTCCTCCGCTCGCATTGAGCCCAGCCATTTGGCGATCAGCGCCGCCGGATCACCATTCAGATCCAGAGGCTCGGTTGTCATTTGGCCATCTGTCTCGATAAAATCGGAAACGATTCCGTCGGGGGTTGGACGCAGATCAAGCCTCCGCCCTTTCGCTTCCAGCCGCAAAGCCGTTTCAAACCACGCCATATACACCTTCGTTCGAATTCGATGACCGGCAATCGCCGCCTCGTCGAATAGCTTCTTCGTGTAATCAGAGTTCTTTAGTTTGTCTGCCCACGGGGCCGCTGCCAATACGCGTGCCCTATCATCCTGCCGGCGCTTGTGCTGGCTAGGATCCCGTTCTTCCTGTGACTCCAAACTTTTCAGTGAGTCTTCTAAGTTGTCGAGAAAGCTCATCGCTATATTTCTTGGACGGTCGTACTGCGGATTCCCGTACATAGAGATCTGCGGCGGCATTTTGCGAGAATGATCGTCGTGACACCGCCTTTGAACATCTACCAGCTTGACGACGCCGGCTCGATCATGACTCCGGCCTTGCTCATCTATCCAGAGATGGTCGAGGCGAACATCACGGCAACGCTCCGGATGACGGGTAATGATGCAAATCGGTGGCGTCCTCATATCAAGACCGCAAAATTACCGGCTGTTGTGCAGCAACTGCTTGTGCGCGGTGTCCGCAATTTCAAGTGTTCCACTACCTTGGAGCTTCTTACCGCTTGCCAAGCCGGCGCTTCCGACGTTCTGCTCGCCTTCCCGGTGATGGGGGCCAATGCGCGCCGTGTGGTCGAAATTGCTGAACAGTTCCCCGCCACGCAGATATCCGTTTTGATCGAGGCTCGCGAGCAAGCAGAAGTCTGGCGAGGCACGAACATCGGCATCTTTATTGATGTGAACTCAGGTATGAACCGAACGGGTATTTCACAGCACAACGTCAGGAGCGTCATCGAGCTGGCGCGTGGCATCGGCGCACCCTTCCGAGGCATTCATTACTATGACGGCCATGTCGCTGGTTTTTCTCCAGCTGAACGCGAGGCCCGCACGCACCTGGGTTATGAGCGGCTGGGGGACCTTGTAGAGCAACTCACGGCGGCCGGTATCGCCGTTGGGGAAGTGATCACGTCGGGCACGCCTGCGGCGCCGTTCGCTGCCTCTTACATCGGCTTCCGTGGTGGAGCCTTCGTTCACCGCATTTCACCCGGTACAGTCGTCTATAACGACTTGGTGAGCCTCGAACAGCTTCCCGAGTATGGCTATGTGCCTGCCGCGCTCGTGCTGTCAACGGTGGTGAGTCACCCTACTGCTCGCAGCATTACCTGCGATGCCGGACATAAAAGCGTGTCAGTCGACGCCGGAGTACCGACATGTGAAGTTGTTGGATGGCCGCATCTGAAACCGATGAAGCCGAGCGAGGAGCATCTGCCGATTGAGAGTCTGTCCGATGCCGCCTTGCCGGCGCTCGGCAGCCGGTTGTATTTGTTGCCGCGGCATGTCTGCCCGACAGTGAACAATTTCGATGAGGCCGTGATGGTTGTGAACGGTCGAGTTCGCGCCATTGAGCCAGTGTCCGCGCGCGGCCATGAAGGTCCGTTTGCGCCGTTGAACCCGTCGCGCCCCGTTCATGAGGCGCATACGCACGCGGGCCGGTAAGGATGCTGTTTTCGACACTGGTAGAAACCTCTCGCCGCATTGCGAAGACAACTAAGCGGTTAGAAAAAACAGAGCTGCTTGCCGGGCTCTTGAAGCAACTCCACGCCGATGAAGTGGAAACGGCGGTTGCCTTTCTTTCCGGCTACACTCGCCAGGGGCGCATTGGCATTGGTTACGCAACGTTGCGAAGCGCCATCGGATCTCCTGCCGGGAACGCCACGCTTGCCATCCTCGAAGTGGACCGCAGCTTAGCTGAGCTCTCGAACATTTCCGGCGCCGGTTCCGAAGGCCGCCGCCGTGAGCTTCTGAACCATCTCTTCGGGCGCGCCACGGGCGAAGAGCAGCAATTCCTCACGGCGCTGCTGGGCGGTGAACTTCGCCAAGGCGCGCTCGAAGGCGTGATGCTGGACGCGCTTGCGAAGGCTTCGGGCATCTCCGCAGACCGCATCCGGCGCGCCGCTATGATGGCCGGAGGCGGTGCTGCGATTGCACGCGCTGTTTTCGAACACGGAGAGGCCAGTCTCGCCCAGTTTGACATTCAACTGTTCCGTCCCGTGCAGCCGATGCTCGCCGGCACGGCGGATGACGCTTCCGAAGCCATTGACGAACTGGGCGAAGCCGCGCTTGAGTATAAGTTCGATGGCGCCCGCGTGCAGGTTCATAAGTCCGGCGATGAAGTAGCTATCTACACGCGGCAACTTAATGATGTTTCGGCCGCCGTGCCGGAAGTGATACAAGCGGTGCGCGCGCTCCCGGCGCATGACCTTATCTTGGATGGTGAGGTCCTCGCTCTTGATCGCGAACGGCGTCCTCAACCGTTCCAAGTCACCATGCGGAGATTTGGGCGCAAACTGGATGTCCACCGCACTATGGCGGAGCTACCGATCACACCGTTCTGGTTCGATCTTTTATATCTGAACGGCGGCCCGTCCATCGACGAACCGCAGTCGCGCCGATTTGCCGAGTTAGCGCGGCTCGTTCCTCCGGGCGCGCTCGTTCCCCATCTCGTCACATCCAGCGGCGATCAGGCCGAAGACTTCCTTCATCAAGCATTGCAATCGGGAAACGAAGGCATCATGGCTAAATTGCGGACTGCCGGATATGCGGCCGGTGCGCGTGGACAAAGTTGGCTCAAGGTTAAGAAGGCGCGCACGCTGGATCTAGTCGTGCTTGCAGCCGAGTGGGGAAACGGCCGGCGCCAGGGATGGTTGAGCAATCTGCACTTAGGTGCGCGCGACACCCAAAGCGGCGGCTTCGCGATGCTCGGCAAAACATTCAAGGGTCTTACAGACGAGATGCTCGCGTGGCAAACTAAGGAGTTCTTGAAGCTAGAGGTTGCTCGTGACGCCTATACCGTTTACTTGAATCCGAAGTTGGTCGTCGAGATCGCCTTTAACGAGATTCAGGTGAGCTCACGGTATGTGAGTGGTCTGGCCTTGCGGTTTGCACGCGTGAAGCGCTACCGGCCGGATAAACCAGCAGAAGAGTCTGATACGTTTGAGACCGTGCAGAAGCTGGCGGGAATAGATGTTCGATACGACGAACAGCATCTGCCACCGCCCTCTCCGTCGACGTAAACACCGCTTGCCGCCCGCCCACGACTGGGCTATGCTTGCTCGATCCAAAAAATGCGACCCAGAGACAATGCTTATGTTCCCGAGCTCGACGGTCTTCGGGCACTTGCAATCCTGCTGGTCCTGCTCGTTCACGGAATTGACGACGCGCCACAGGGGTTCCATAGAGTAGCGGCAGCCGGATGGTCCGGCGTCGATCTGTTTTTTGTCCTATCAGGCTTTCTCATTACTGGTGGGCTACTCAAAACTAAAACCGCCACCAACTATTTCTCTTCGTTCTATGCGCGCCGCGTCCTCCGGATCTTCCCCGTCTTCTACCTGGCTCTCGCTGTAACCTTTGGCATCTTGCCAAGATTCCTGCCAAGTCCACCTCTACCGCCACAGCATGACTACCCTTACTACTGGCTGTATTTGAACAACTGGGCGCCACTTCTGCGTTCGTTGAATACACAGTATGTGGGCCATTTTTGGTCCCTTGCAGTTGAAGAACAGTTTTATCTTGTGTGGCCCGCTATTGTTCTCTTTTTCAGTCGCAAGAATCTTTACAGAGTAACCGTGCTCGGCGTCGTGGCAGCTCCTATTCTTCGGCTGATACTACTGCTGTCAGGCGTGCAGTCTGAGACCATCTATCGCAACACGTTTTGCCGGCTCGACCCTCTGATGATTGGCGCTCTGTGTGCTTTGATCGTGTCCGGTCCAACACGGTACCGCTGGGTTATGCAACGCCCGCTTGTGCTTTTGTGTGCCGGCACGGCCACCTGGGTTTTGTGCATGCAGATATTTGGCCAAAAGTACCAGCACCGCCCCATGTTGGTTGCGGGGC
>CAXUCT010000070.1:9870-14273 GCA_964249415.1 uncultured Bryobacteraceae bacterium
ATGCCATCTGCTTTGGTCTCATTCTTCTTGCGTGCGTCTTCCGGTCCAAGTGGACACGGTGGCTTACCGCGAAACCACTGCGCCTGATTGGAATCTGGAGCTATGGCATTTACGTTTACCATTTGGGATTTGTGAAGCTTTCGCACCATGTCTCCTGGCTACACCCGGGCGTGGAACGGCTACTTGCTCAAAGTACGATGGCCGTTTTGACCGCAGCTCTAAGCTACTACTTGCTTGAACGGCCCATCCTTCGATACAAAACCCACTTTGCACCGGTTTGGCCCACGACGCAGCCTGTCCCCCAGAAAGTCGCAGCGCTGTCGGCTCGATAAGCACTGAAACGTCTGATACGTTCGGGATGACGGGTTGACTGATCGCGAAGCCGTTATCAAGCTACTCCGGCTGGCTCAATGTATTCGACCTCGGAGTTTGGCTCAGGAATCGGATCACCGTGTTCGCGCAGACTCTCCAGGTGCAGCGCAATTGCTTCAGCAAGCAGTTTCTCCACTTCAGCTTTCGTCGCTGCAACAGCGATGCAACCGGGTAAATCCGGAACGTAAGCGCCGTAGCTGCTCATCCCCTTCTCGATAACGACGGCGTACCTGGTTGCATTCATTTCTTTAAGCCCGCTTGTTTCAGAATAGCGTTCATCGTGCCCGTTGGTACATCCACTGACGGATGCCCCGCGACCGTTATTGTGCCGAGGCGCGGTTTCCTTGGGTGTCGAAATTGCCTGTGGCCGCCTTTCGTTCGGACCAGTATCCACCCGTCATTCTCGATAAGCGCCAACAGCTCCCTCGTCTTCATGCCCGTACACACTTCTCTCGGCTGGAAATTGTAGACTCTCATAAAACATTTTGTCAACCACTTGTCCCTTCAGCAAAACTCAGCTACCGTGGAACGAAAGGCGAACTGTTGAACCTAGCCCTCAATTTTGGCGATGCGCCCCAGCTAAAGGACGCACTCGCCGTAGAGCCCGTCTCCGCCGTCTCCGCTCTCGCTGCGCGATTCGAACAATCCATGCAGCAGGATGGCTCGCCCGTTCGTGCCGTTCGCCATCAACCTGCGCGTCCGCCACGATTCGGGAGTTTCCCCCAGCAGCTCAATCCCGCCCTTCGCTCTGCTCTTCAAGCACGCGGCATCGAGAACCTTTATACGCATCAGGCCGAAGCTGTTGAACACTCCCTCAGTGGCAAGAACGCCGTCGTGGTGACTCCGACAGCCAGCGGAAAAACACTCTGCTACAACCTGCCCGTAGTCGATGCCATCCTGGCCGATCCGGCCGCGCGCGCCATCTTCCTGTTTCCAACCAAGGCGCTGGCCGAAGATCAAAGGCTTGAGCTGCAGCGGCTGAACGACGCCATCGGCGGGCCGCTCTCTTGCCATACCTACGATGGCGACACGCCGCAGGATGCACGACGCACTATCCGCGACAAAGCCAACATCGTGCTGACCAACCCGGACATGCTGCACACCGGCATCCTTCCCCATCACACGAAATGGGTGAAGCTGTTTGAAAATCTACGCTACTTCGTCATCGACGAGCTGCATTATTATCGCGGCGTTTATGGTAGTCATCTCGCGAATATCTTGCGCCGCTTGAAGCGCATCTGTGAGTTCTATGGCTCAAAGCCACAATTCATCTGCTGTTCCGCCACCATTGCAAACCCTAAGCATCTGGCCGAAGCCATCACGAACGAGCCGTTCGAACTCATTGATAACAACGGCGCGCCCTCGGGCGACAACTACTTCATTTTTTACAACCCACCCGTCGTGAACCGGCAGCTCGGCATCCGCAGAAGTTATCTGCATGAGAGCCGCCGCATCGCGCTGGAATTTATTCGCCAGCGCCAGCAGACTCTCGTCTTCACCAACAACCGTCTTGCCACCGAGATCCTGACAACTTATCTGAAGGACGCTTGCTCGCAGCTCCCTTTTTCAAACGAGGCGGTTCGCGGATACCGCGGCGGCTTTCTTCCCAAGGAGCGGCGCCACATTGAACACGGCTTGCGAAGCGGCGACATTCGCGCGGTGGTCGCAACCAATGCGCTCGAGTTGGGTGTTGATATCGGATCGCTCGATACTGTGGTGCTGGCCGGATATCCCGGCAACATCGCCTCCACATGGCAGCGAGTAGGGCGCGCCGGACGCCGGCAGGCTTCCTCCATCGGTGTTCTCGTCGCTTCCAGCGCGCCCTTGGATCAGTACATCGTCGAGCACCCGGACTATTTCTTCGGAAGCTCGCCCGAAGAAGCGCACATCAACCCCGACAACCTGGAAATTCTGCTCAGCCATCTGAAATGCGCCGCCTTCGAATTGCCCGTTCGAGATGGCGAGCAGTTCGGCAGCCACAATACGGCGAAGCTGTGCGCCTATCTGGCCGAGGACTTGCGTGTTCTTCACCACTCGGGCGATTGCTGGCATTGGGTCAACGACAGCTATCCAGCCGACGCTGTCAGTTTGCGCGCCGTCACAAGTGACAACTTCCTGATCGTGGATATCACAGACGATCATCGCATCATCGGCGAAGTAGATTTCCCATCAGCTTTAACAACGCTCCACGAAAAGGCGATCTATCTTCACGATGCACGGCAATATCAAGTAGAAAAGCTCGATTACGACGGCCGGAAAGCGTTCGTCCGGGAGGTCGATTCCGACTATTTCACGGACGCAATTGTCTACACGCAGATAACGGAGCTGGCCCAGTTTGAGAACGCGGTCGCGGCCCTTCACCCGCAAGCGCAGTCCACGCACGGCGAAGTACGCGTGAAGCGCCAGATTGTCGGATTCAAGAAGATCAAGTTCTACACTCTCGAGAACGTCGGCGCGGGAGTCCTGTCACTCCCGGAGCAGGAAATGCATACCACCGCGTTTTGGATCCACTTCTCGTCGGGCTTCTTCGCCGACTTTGATGGATACTCCACCGCTGAGCTGCAAGATGGACTGCGGGGATTGGCGAACGTGCTACAGACCGTCGCGACAGTGCTGCTGCTGAGCGACCCGCGCGATATCGCGGTAGCTGTTCTGGACGATTCGAACGCGATGCGCGAAGCCTTCGAGCCTGATGTCGTCCTCTACGACAACTACCCCGGCGGAATCGGTCAGAGCGATCCACTTTTCCGGCGCAGCAACGAACTCCTGACCGCCGCACTTGCGCTAGCCTCGGGCTGTGCGTGCGCAGCGGGTTGCCCTAGCTGTGTCGGCCCGCACACCGAAATCGGAGATCGCGGCAAAGAGAGCGCTCTCCGATTTCTGCGGAAAACCTTGGAGACTGCGGACTATTTGATAGCGCCCTAATCCTCCACAGACTTCAATCCGACGGTCGGTGCCGGGCGCGGAGGTTGGGGCGGTTGTGGCTTGGGCGGTGGTTTAGGAGGTGGGAGGGATCGGCCTCGGCATCATGGGGGCCAACTCTTATCAATTGTCCGGCTCACGCGGCTCGTTCAAGTCGATACATCCTTAAAACGGGGTCTTCCCACTGGCCCAAAAGCTTCTGATTATTCGGCGCGCTCGTGATCGCCAATTCCGAAGGCTCTTTCACTCGCGCCATAATTCTAGCTAGCTGCGCTTCGGCATCGTCATCGTTCGTATGGTTCCACAAGCGATCATATTCAGCGGCTATCTGGCTCCATGCTGAGTGAAGCGTTGTCATTGTCGTTACTCGCCTGTCCAGATTGACGGCGATCGAATATGCAGTCGACGCTGCGGAAAGCACCGCTAACACTATAGGGACCCACTGTGGAGCTTTACCTACCATCGCAGCAGCGGCTCCGGATGAGAAAAGAACGATAGTCCCGTGATCCACTGCTTATAGCGTGTGTCACGAGAACCAAGATTACAAAACTAGAGGCATCTAGCTTCTGCCGAAAGCATGTTCTCCCACACGCGATTGACTTGGTCTTCCGAGAGCATTCCATATTGATTTACCGCTGTCTCGGCATGACGCCAGACCCCCTGCCCACGGGAGCGAATGTGGACCTTCCGCCTATTCCGCCTTCCCAACCTCGTTATCATCCGGAAATACAGCGTAGCCGGAAGGCGGCGGATACAAACTCTTCAGCAAATTCAGGCGCTTTCGTAGATGACGGCTGGGAAGCTGGCGTGGCCCTGTTTCCACGTCAATATCGCAACAGATTCCATGCAGATAGAGAGTCAGCGTATCAATGAACGATTGGCGCACGTAATCGCCAAACAGCGGGCTATCCCGCTTGACGTTGGGCTGGCGCCTCAGCACAGTCTGTTTGGCCTGCCAGCTTTCATCGTCTACTTCGCCGTGTACGCTTGCGGTCAGCTCTTCGCGGATCATCGACTTATAGCTCGCCGCGGCTTCTGTCGACCACTTTTCTGCAACCAGAGCAGCCAACTTTCGATACAGCCGGTAGTGGTATTCCGCGACGTCTTGC
>CAXUCT010000071.1:0-13576 GCA_964249415.1 uncultured Bryobacteraceae bacterium
CCGACCGCATCGTGCGGCTGAAGCGCGAGCTCGAGCAGGTGCGCCGCACCCGCGGCCTGCACCGCAGCGCCCGCAAGCGCGTGCCGTTCCCTGTCGTGGCCCTGGTCGGCTACACCAACGCCGGCAAATCCACTCTCTTCAACCGCCTCACCGGTGCCGGAGTCCTGGCCGACGCCAGAATGTTCGCTACGCTAGACCCCACCGTCCGCCAGATTCGCCTTCCCTCCGGCCGCCGCGTCCTGCTGAGTGACACGGTCGGTTTCATCCGCAACCTGCCGACCACCTTGGTCGATGCCTTTCGCGCCACGCTCGAAGAAGTCACCGCCGCCGCCCTGCTGCTGCATATCGTCGACGTCAGCTCAGGTACCGCTGACGAGCAGACTGCGCACGTCTTGAAAGTACTGGCGGAAATTGGCGCCGAGAACACCCCGCAAATCCTGGTTCTCAATAAAAGCGATCGCCTGGACGAAGCCGGCTGCACCCAGGATCTACCGACGCTGACGCACCGCTTGCTGGGCGAAACCGCGCGCCGGAACTCCACTGCCGCTGTGCTCATCTCCGGGCACACCGGTGCCGGACTTGACCAGCTTCTCGCACTCATCGATAGACATCTAGTGCAAGATCCCGTCGTCCGCCAACGTTTCCGCCTTCCCCTCGGCGAAGGCCGCGCTTTGCATCTCCTACATGATCGCGCCGCCATCATCTCCAAGCACTACGAGGAGCACTTTTGCGAAGTGGTGGCCGACGTCCCGCAATCCATTCGCGACGGCTTGGCTGAATTCGCCCTGAACTAAGTGCGTCTCTTGCTATGTTCAGCGCGAACAATTCACCCGCTTGTTACGTATTCCAAAACACAGGATGACAAGACCTTCCCCCTTGCTCGCGCCTTTGGCTGCAGCCCTTCTGCTCACCGGCTGCGTTGAATTCAGTCCCACGCCGACCGGGCCTTTGCGCGATGATCCCGTTTCGGTCGACCTCGCGGGCGCTCAACGCGCCAATGTCGAGCTCGATATCGGCGCCGGTGAACTAACGGTAGCGGGCGGGACATCCAAGCTGCTGGACGGCACCTTCGAATACAACGTCGAGGCATGGAAACCTACCGTACGAACTTCCACGGTCGGCTCGCACGCTACCGTCACTATTCAGCAGCCGCAGCACGTCCGCCTCGGCGGCAATCAGCACTACTCATGGGATCTCAAATTGAATGACAAGGTCCTCGTTGACCTCGCCCTGAATTGCGGCGCCGGCCACGCCAACCTACATCTTGGTGATCTGAACTTGCGGAGCGTGGATGTCCACATCGGCGTCGGCCAAGTGGATCTCGATCTTGCGGGCCAGCCCACCCGTGACTACGACGTCAATATCTCCGCCGGCGTAGGCCAAGCAACGGGCCATCTCCCATCCTGTGTTGGCATTCGTGCCGAGGCCCACGGCGGCATCGGCCAGATTGATGTATCGGGGCTTGACAAGCGCGGCGATCACTACGAGAACAGCCTCTACGACAACGCCAAAGTAAACGTCCGGCTCAAAGTGAACGGCGGCATCGGCCAGATTCGTATCATCGGCTGATCCGTAGTAGAGCTTCGAGAACGGTACGCAGCACTCCGTAACCAGTCACTACCGGAAACAAACAAAGCACCAGGAAAAACGAAAGCGCGTCCGGCAGCTTTTTGCCCGCAAACGCCTGGTACACATTCTCGTCCGGCGGCGCGGCCCAGCGTCGATTTAGTTTTGTATAGGCCCCGCGGTCTACCGCGCAATCCGCTGCGGTCACGCCTTTCTGCTGCAAGCAAACCTTGTAGGTCTCCGCCGCTTCCACCTGCAGCGCCCGTTCATCCTGCCCCCGCGCAAAAAACGGCCAATAGAGACACCACGCAATCCACGCAATCGCAACCACCGCCCAACAGCTGTTCAGTGCGGACCTGTACCTCACGTAAAAAAGGGCAGGACAATGCGCGAAATTCTCAGCCGCCGGCGCACCCATACGTAGTCTCCGGCAGCAGCCTTTACAAGAACCGTAGGTTCTCGCTGGAACCGGCTTTTGTGTATCCCGTCACGTCACAGTGCGCGGGCATGCGGGGCCGTTTGGCGGGTTCAAGCAGTCCGGAATTGGCCGCGAGCTCGGCGAATCTGGCCTGCAGCAAATGCCGATTATCGGCTAGGCGGCGGCGAATTGGGACAGCTCATCGCACGAGCCGAATCGCAGCCCGCCCGCGCGGAAGAAAAACGCGTGCAAGTAGCTCCTATCGCTCTACTAAACGCTACGAAGTGATCGCCCTATGAACGCGCTCCGGAAAGTGCCGCCCTCCAGCTAAGAAACCTGCACTGATTTGCCGATAGAGCTAAAAGATACTCTCGTCTTGCGGAGGATCACGGCTAAGGCAGCTCGATCGGAAGCAAGCACTCCGAGCAGTATGGTTCAACTCTGGCATGCTCAGAACAACGGGAAGATTGGCCGCCCTGGGAACTGTTTGGTTCTTCGCTCTAGCCGCATCATCCCGGACCAGGGAGGCAGGGCCAAGGGAGACGCAACGCGGTCTGGCGCCCGCAAACATCACCCTCGACATGGACTACCGCTGGCAACGATGGAGTATTTCAGAAGGGCTCCCGTCCAGTGTCGTTCAATCTATTACGCAGACCCATGAAGGCTACATCTGGCTAGGAACCCAGGAAGGTCTGGCAAGGTTTGATGGCGTGCGCTTCACTGTGTTCGGCAAGCAGGATGCACCGGAGCTCATAGAAAACGATATCCCTGCTCTTCTTGAGGCGCAGGATGGAACGCTCTGGATCGGCACCAGCACCGGCCTGGTCAGCATGAAGGACGACCGCTTTACCCGCTATTCTAATCGCCCCGTCATCGCCAACCAATCCATTAACACCATTCTTCAATCGCACGATTCAAGTCTCTGGATCGGCACGAAGAACGGACTGGTTTGTTTAAGGAACGGCAACTTCGCCGGCTTTGGCACGGCACAGGGACTTCCCGACGCCGGCATTCTTTCCTTGTATGAGGATCGCCGAGGCGTCCTGTGGATCGGCACCCGGCATGGCTTCGCGCGCTTCGCTAACGGCCGAATCAGCCCTGTGAAGGTGACGGCGGAGCTTCAAAATGCACCCATCAACTCCCTTGGGGGAGACTCCTCGGGAACTCTCTTCCTGGCCACCGATGCTGGTCTCTTCACGTTCGATGACGGCCGATTCGCGCCTTATGGCACGCTTAAAAGACTCCCTCGCGATGCCGTAAATACCGTCTATATCGACTCGCACCAAAAGATCTGGGTAGGAACACGCGGGCACGGTGTATACCATCTCAGCGGAGATGCGTTCCTCCGGGTGATCCAAGGAGCCGACGTGTCGGCAACTAAAATCCTGTCTCTTTATCAGGATCGTAGTGGGGACATGTGGGCAGGCACCTACGCCGAAGGCTTGGGCCGCCTTACCCCGGAGATTCTCCAAACCCTCACAGGCACTCTCAAGAGCCTCATTGTGTCCACCGTGATCCAGACGCGAGATGGAACAATTTGGTTCGGGACTGATGGCGGGGGCTTGGCCCGTCTCAAGCAGGGATCAGTCACCATCTACACGGCTCGCGATGGTCTGCCATCCGATTCTGTTGCCTCACTGGCTGAGGATCCCTCCTCCCATCTTTGGGTCACGACAGAAGGAGGTGGTCTCGTTGAATTTCAGAACGGGAAGTTCTCTTCTCCTACCGCTCAACCGCAAAGAGCCAACGAGACTATCAACGCTCTGGCTTGGGATCACACCGGCGCTCTTTGGCGCGCTGTGCGAACACAAGGGCTACAGCGTTTCAGCAACGGTTCAGTCGAGACCTACGGTGTCGGGCAAGGTGTCCCTGACACTCCGATCGCCTTTATCTACGATGATGGACGTGGAAAACTCTGGCTCGGCTCAGAGGAAGGACTCTTCTGTTCAACTGACGCAGGTTTTTCCAAGTTTGCTCCCGTGCCGGGATTTGAAAATGATATTGTGCTGTCCCACTATGCAGCCACCGATGGAACTCTGTGGTTCGGAACGCGCCAAAGCGGCCTGAAGCGGCTTCGAAATGGCGCCGTTTTCACGTATTCCACTCGTAACGGTCTACTCGATGACTTAGTTGGCTCTATTGTGGATGACGATCGCGGCAATTTCTGGACGACCTCCGATGCCGGCCTATCCAGAACGAGTAAGCAGCAACTCGACGATCTTCGAGCGGGCAAGATAGGACGCCTCACCCCGGTACTGTACGGGCCAGCAGACGGCCTGAAAACCAGAGAATTTGATTTCGGCCTGGAGCCCCCTTGTTGGAAGACTCTGGACGGAAAATTGCTCTTCCCCAGTCCCAACGGCCTGGTCGTGCTGGATCCCCGGCGCGTGGACCTTCAAGGGCAACCGCCGGCCGTAATCATCGAACGCGCTGTTGCCACCAAGCTTGCCTCAACGTTGAAAAACAAAGCGCAAGTCCCTCCGGGAAAGGGAGATCTTGATTTTCAATACACCGCCTTCCATTTCGCCTCGCCTGATTCGTTGATCTTTAAATACAAGCTGGACGGCTTTGATCGCGACTGGATCGATGCCGGAACCAGACGAACCGCTTATTACACCAATATCCCTGCCGGTTCCTATCGTTTCCTGGTTGCCGCAAGAACCAGAGAAGGCGTCTGGAGCCGGTCTCCCGCCTCGCTTACCTTTTCAGTACAGGCCTACTTCTATCAAACGCCTTGGTTTGTTTCTCTCTGCGTGCTTGCTTCCGCATTACTCCTGTTGGCAGCATACCGCTGGCGATTCCGGCAGCTGAAAGCCCGTGAATCCGAGCTTGTGCTGTTGGTCCAGGATCGGACCAGTCAACTGCAAGACGCCAAAGAGTTGGCGGAGGTCGCAAAAGAATCGGCCGAGGCGGCCAGCCGCGCGAAAAGTGAGTTTCTGGCTAACATGAGCCATGAAATTCGCACGCCTATGAACGGCATCATGGGCATGACCGATCTGGTGTTGGATTCCGATCTTACGCCCGAGCAAAGAGAGTGCCTGGAAATCTCAAAAAGCTCCGCCGGTGCTCTGCTAGGCATCATCAACGACATCTTGGATCTAGCAAAGATCGAAGCCGGTAAGCTCGAACTGGATAAAGTCGAATTCAACATTTGGGACCACGTCGAGGAAACGGTCCGGACCTTGAGCCTTTCTGCTCAGAAGAAGGGGTTGGAGATCGTCTGCGACGTGAACTGCAACGTGCCCGAGCTTGTGCTCGGAGATCCCATGCGTCTTCGACAGGTGATTGTCAATCTGGTCGGCAATGCTATCAAATTCACCGCCTCAGGTGAGATTGTCATCAACGTCTCCAAGCAGTCACTCGATAACAACCGCGTCCCATTGCTCTTTCAGATTGCTGATACCGGACTCGGTATACCGCCTGAAAAGCAACAGCTCATCTTCGAAGCCTTCTCGCAAGCCGAAGCTTCCACTTCACGCAAGTTCGGCGGCACTGGCCTCGGGCTCACAATCTCTTCCCAGCTGGTCTCCATGATGAACGGCCGAATCTCGGTAACAAGCGGCGGACTCGGCACCGGCAGCTGCTTTGAGTTCACTGCCTCGTTTGACCCCTCGGACGCCAGTGATCAATGCACGCCGCTCGAAGAGAACGTTCCGGTTCTGATCGCCGACGATAATGAGGCGAGTCTGCGTGCCTTGACCCATATGCTCGAGAGTTTCGGCGTAAGACCCGCCCTGGCCGGCACTGGGCGCGATGCCCTCGAAGTACTCAAACGGCACAGCCAAACCGGGGCTCCTCTACCAGTTGCACTGCTGGACGCGGACATGCCCGAACTCGACGGTTTTGCAGTCGCGGAGAAAATCGTGCGCGATCGACCCCGCAAGACAGACGTAGTTCTGCTGCTTCCCTCCACGGCATCTTCGGCGGACAGAGTCCGCTGCCAGGAACTCGGAGTAGGATTTATGATCAAACCGCCGCGCCGCCGCGAAATCCGGGCCCTAATCGAAAGTGCCGTTAAAAGAACTATAACGGACGAAGCGCTTGTAAGCGGCCCAGTCCTCGCTGGCTGACTCCATGTCTCCCAAAACTCGATGACTGTTCTGCGTAGGAGACTTGCCGCGCCGCCTGTAGGCACCTATAGAGGTCACTACACTAATGTCAAAATTGTAAGCTAATAGTTTTTCGACCCTTAGGGCCCTGTCGCGTAGGGACAACCATTACTGATCGCCCCCGCACAGATCCGTATGGGCGCATTTACACATACGGATCTTACTTCGGATGAGTGGCGCCGAAGCGTGCATCAGGATAGAGTGCAGAATACGGGGTTGGGGAATCCACCCGTTCCAAATGCGGAAGAGACGATCCCAGGGCACATCGGCGCATTAACTGCGAAGATTAAAGCGCCGCGCCACAGCCGCCGTAAACACAACGACTAAAGATGCGCAAATAACTTAAGTTGCCAGGGACCGGAGGTATTGACGATAGCAGTAACTTTCCGAAGCCACTCACCGACCTTGCTGGTACCGTGATGCTTCCGACTGGGATGTGAATGGCTACAAGTAATTTTGAAAGATTAACTTCGGGCTAGTATTTCCGACGCTGTGGCTTCAGATCATCGTTCGTTTGCGAACCGATGACCTATTAACTTACCTGGAACTGAGGACGCCAGTAGCGGGCCACTCGTACCGTTCAGACCATGGGCAATCGTCCGATGTTCTATCGTAAGAAGTCAAATACAAGAGCAGGACTTGCTCACTTCTCGCCTCCTCGCGCCACAGAAGCTTCCGTGCCCGAACTCAAACGCATCGGAGCGTGCCTAGGAAAACTATACGTCAGGCTTTAATCGTGACAAGCCGCTGGAACACCGCTTGCTGGCGGGTGCGGCGCGGTTTGAGGTAGCACAGATACTAGCCCTTTGGTCGTGGCAGGTCAGAACACGGCGGGTTCACTAGGTTTTGTAAACGGCCCGCTTGCTCACGCGTGCAGCTCAGACACTTCAACCTATAATTGGTACATGAATCGCAATGATTCGATCGCGTCGCGCCTGAACGATCCGATTCGCACATAGATCCATTACGCTCGCAACGGCTCGGTCACCCATGAAATGGAGTTTGTCGCCGGGCGGGAGCAGCTTGCGCCGGAGCTGATCCGGGATGAAGTGGCTCGTGGACGGATGATTATTCCGGCCAACATCCACCATCACAGCCTGGAGCCCATGTGTATCGGCGTGGAGTCCAAATGCAAGATCAACGCGAATATCGGCAACTCGTCTACTACATCAAATATCGGTGACGAGCTCGACAAGCTGGCTTACGCCGTCAAGTTCGGGGCCGATACCGTGATGGATCTCTCCACCGGCGGCGATATCCCGCGCATCCGCAAAGCCATCATCGACGCCTCTCCAGTCCCCATTGGCACCGTGCCAATCTATGAGGCTCTCGGACGGGTCCGGCGTGTCGAAGATCTCAACATCTCCGTCCTCCTCGAGGTCATCGAAGAGCAGGCCGAACAGGGTGTTGACTACATGACGATCCATGCCGGCGTGCTGGTCCAATACGTTCCCCTTACGTCGAAGCGAATCACGGGTATTGTCAGCCGCGGCGGGGCGATTCTTGCCGAATGGATGGTCAAGAACCATAAGCAAAACTTTCTCTACGATCACTTTGAAGATATCTGCAAAATCTTCCAAAAACATGACGTCAGCTTTTCCCTAGGCGATGGTCTTCGACCTGGCTGTCTCGCCGACGCAAGCGACGCGGCTCAATTCGCGGAGCTCAAAACTCTAGGCGAGCTGACAAAAAAAGCCTGGGAATACGACGTTCAAGTGATGATCGAAGGACCAGGTCACATCCCCCTCGATCAGATCGCTTTACAGGTTGAGAAAGAACGCGCGATGTGTTACGAAGCGCCCTTCTATACGCTTGGGCCGCTGGTTACCGACATCGCTCCCGGCTACGATCACATCACTTCGGCAATCGGCGCGGCCATGATCGGCTGGCACGGGGCCTCCATGCTCTGCTACGTCACGCCTAAAGAACACCTTGGCCTACCCAATCGCGAAGATGTCAAGCAAGGCATCATCGCTTACAAGATCGCCGCCCACGCCGCCGACGTCGCCCGTCACCGGAAAGGCGCGCGAGACCGAGATGACGAACTGTCTCGGGCCCGCTTCGCCTTCGATTGGCGCCAGCAATTCGCGCTTTCCCTCGATCCTGAAACTGCGGAAGCGATGCACGACGAAACTCTTCCCGAAGAAGGGTTCAAGGACGCGGCTTTCTGCTCTATGTGCGGACCGAAGTTCTGTTCCATGAACCACTCTGCCAAGACGCAGGAGTTCACGGAAGCCGACGCCGAAGCAGTACTCGCGGCCGCCAATGGTTCGGCGTTCGTCACCATAGCGTGACATTCGGGTAGCTTGCCGCGGCAACCGTTCCGGCAAGATATCATCTCCTCTATGCTGTCCCAGGTATCGCACGCGTGGCAGTCCTGGAAAAACGCGAAAGCCGTCGCCCTACTCGCCACGCTGGCTCTTGCGGTGGGGATAGGGTCTACAACCGCCATCTATAGCATTGTTGATGCGGTGTTGCTGAAACCGCTCCCGTACGAACACAGTGAACGTTTCGTAGCATTGTTCGGAGCGCAACTGAGCAATCTGATTGTGCGGAACGGATTATCCTACTCTGACCTGCTCGAATATCAGCGCCGCTCCAGGAGCTTCGATGTCTTGGGTTGGTTTACCGTTTCCCCCGATAGCGTAAATCTGATGTTCGGGAATCGTCCCGAGAACGTTAACAGCGTACGCGTCACGCCTTCGCTGGTCAACAATCTCGGCGTAAGACTCAGGTTGGGCCAATGGTTTCGCGACCTGTCGGGCGAACCCGGCGGCTACAATGTTGTGGTCCTCTCGAACGGGCTCTGGCGTCGGCTGGGCGCGGACCCTGCGGTGGTCGGTAAGCCGCTTGTCTTAGGCGGCCGGCAGTTCACAATCTCGGGCGTGGCGCCTCCGCAATTTGCTCTCCCTCTGGTTGGAGTAGACAGAGTAGGCGAAGAGAACGATCTATGGGTGCCGCTTGATCCGCGTAGCGAAGCCGAACGCCCCAATAGCGGCATGTATATCTGTTACGCCAGGCTTAGGCGGGGCGTGACGCTGGTGGCCGCGAACGCTGAAGTGAAGCGCATCGCCGCACAGATCGCAAACCACGATCCCGCGAATCACCCCTCTTATACCGCTCGCCTCCTGACTCTTCGCGATTCCGCTGTTACCGAGGTACGGCCGGCGCTCTTGCTGCTGTTCGGAGCCGCGGGGCTGCTGTTCCTTATCACGTGCGCTAATGTCGCCGGGTTAATGCTGGCGCGTTCCATTGCGCGTGCTCGCGAAACCGCCGTTCGCGTCGCGCTTGGGGCTACGCGCGTTCAACTCGCTCAGCAGTACTTTACGGAAGGGCTGGTTGTCTCTTTCGCAGGCGCGTCGCTTGGCCTACTGGTGAGCGTCGCGTTGATACACCTCGTCCTGGCGATCGCAGGAGAATACAATCCGTTCGTCGGCCAAACGTCGCTGAACGCGCGGGTATTTCTATTTGTGTTCGGAGCGGCTCTTCTCTCAAGCGGCCTTTTCAGTTCTGCTCCTCTTTGGCAAGCGCTGCACACCACGCCCAATTCGGTCTTAACCGGTGGAGTGCGTACCTCCGCCGGAAAGCCCACGCGCAGACTGTCTCAGTTGCTGGTGGTCTCTGAAATTGCACTTGCTTTTACGCTGCTGGGGGTGGGCGCGCTTCTGTTCGCGGAACTCTCGCATCTGTACCGAGTCTCTCCCGGCTTCAATCCGGATCATCTGTTGACCTTTCAGTTGAAGGCGGATCAATCTGAATACTCGCAAGGGGCAAAACTCGCCGCCTATCAGCAGAGGTTGCTACAGACCTTTCAAACGATACCTGGCGTGAACGGCGCTGCCTTTACCAGCGAATTGCCTCTGGCAGGATGTTGCTTTGGGACGCGGATCTATCCGGACGGACTCACTGTCGATTCCCACGCTGAGACAACGGTTAATATCCAGGGCGTCAGTCCCAATTATTTTGAGGTCATGCGAATTCCTCTTCGCCGAGGCCGCTTCCTCACGGCGCGAGATACTAGCGAAACACCTGTGGCGGTGGTGATTGATCAAGCTGCCGCCAAGCGTTATTGGCCGAATCGCGACCCCATCGGCTCCTATGGCCACTTCGATACGGCAACGGGATCTCGCTTTCAGGTTTCGGGAGTAGTGGGCGATGTACGTAACAGAGGTCTTGGCGAGCCCACGGTTCCCGAAGTCTTTCTCCTAAGCGGGCCGTTACTGGTGAACCCAATGGACTTCGTCGTGCGCTCTCGTGTCCCTACGGATACATTAGTCCGGGAGCTTCGCCAGGCCGCTCTTAAAGCGGATCCGTCTCAGCCGATCTACGATGTCCGGCCCATGAGCACTGTTATTCAGACATCGCTTGCATTACAACGCCTCAGCTCCTCTCTGATCTCGTTGTTTGCTTTAGTTGCAGTACTCATGGCGGCGCTTGCCGTCTATGGCGTAGTCTCCTACTCGGTTCGTCAAAGAACGGTTGAAATCGGCACGCGCATGGCGCTGGGGGCACAAAATAGCGATGTGTTTCGTCTCGTACTCGGCGACGGTTTTCAAATGGCTACTTACGGCGTGGCGATTGGAGTGACGGCCATCGCGGCGGCTACCTGGCTTCTGTTCACTGTCCTCAAGATGGTGCATGAAATCGAGATCGGCCCATTTGCATACTCACTGCTTATAGTAGCGGTGGTCGTGCTCGCCGCTTCTTTCTTTCCCGCTTGGCGGGCTAGTTTACTTTCCCCGATGGTGGCCATTCGTGATGAGTCGGATTCAGTGTGGCAAAGCACTCGCCGCGGCATGCGGCAACTCATGCGCAGTCCGTTCCCCGCCAGTTCGCAAGTAGAGGGCGCTCACGCGATTGCGGATGCCACGTTGCTATCTGATTTCATCAGCGCGACTCGCCATGCTGCGTCGTTTGAGGAAGCGCTTCGCTCAGCTCTCGGCATGCTATGCGAAAAGCTCGGAGCCGATTCAGCCATGCTGCTGAAAAGCGTTGCTGATCTGGAATATCATTGCGTCGCCAGCCTGCCACCGGAAGGTTGTAGCTCTTGCAGTTTGCCCGCTCTCGGCTTCTTATCGAACCGCCTCAGGTTCTATGCTCTCCCTCTGCCAATTACATTGGGCGATGTCGACACTTGGTTGCGCTGGGCGGCCGAAAATAAGCCACAATACCTGCCCGAGATCGAAGCGCTGGCAAAAACGGAAGCTCGCGTGGCGGTGGCACTGCGTACCAAGTCCGAGATGCTGGGCCTTCTGCTGCTGGGCGCGCCAGATAAGCGTTCGGAATACAACCCGTTCGAGATGCGCGTCCTCCGTAGTTGTGCAGAACAGTTTGCGCTTATGATGGAGAATGCTCACCTTACCCAGCGCGTTGTCGAACAGGAAAAGCTCCACCGCGACGTGGCGCTCGCGGCGGAAGTACAAAGGCGCCTTCTACCCGACCGCTTCCCGCAAACTGCTATGGCCTCTCTCGCCGCCTCCAGCATCCCTGCGCGGAGCGTAGGCGGCGACTACTACGATTTCTTCGACGTGGGCGACCACCGTATCGGCATCGCGCTTGCGGACGTGGCGGGTAAAGGCATTGCCGCCGCCCTGATCATGTCTGTCGTGCAGGCCTCCTTGCGCATCATCTCAGCCGAAGGCGACCTTTCCCTGCCGCAACTCGCCGCAAAACTGAACCGCTATCTCTACCGCTCCACGCGCTCCAACAGCTACGCCACCTTCTTCTACGCCCAAATCGACGACCGCAATCGGCAGCTTCGCTATGTGAACGCAGGTCATAATCCGCCTTACCTGCTGCGCTCGGTCAATGGGCACGGAACCACATCGAACGGCGCTGCGCCCCCTCTGATTGAGGAACTCTCGACTGGCGGCATGATCATCGGCATGTTTCCACAAGCGAACTATGAAGAAGCAATCGTGGATCTCCAATCCGGCGATGTCTTGCTTTTATTTACCGATGGCGTGACCGAAGCCCTCAGCCCCGGAGAAGAAGAGTTCGGGGAAGAACAGTTAAAGCATCTGCTAGGCGAGGTGGCCCATCTGCCAGTTGAGGAGATGTCGGTGCAGATCTCACGCCAGCTAAAAAATTGGATTTCGGAAGCGGATCAGTATGACGACCTGACGTTTATCGTGATGAAAGTGAATTAGGCTCTGGCATTCACACGGCGCCAATACCTCGCGCTTCTCGGTGCGGCGGTTACGAAAGGCTCTGGTAAGCCTCTTATGGCCGAATGGCGCGAGATCGCTTCCGCTTCCGACGGCACAGTAGGCGCTGCGGCTCTTCACCTGGAGTCGGGACAACGCGTGGAATTAAATGGCCAGCGCGCTTACCCGCTGGCGAGCGTATGCAAGCTTCCTATCGCCATGCATATGCTCCGGATGGTAGACGACGGAAAGCTCAGCCTCGATCAAGGGATCGAAGTGCTGCGGCAAGATGTCTGGCCCTCCTGGGAGGGTGATCTAGCGGAGCACTGGCCGCAACAACATCATTGGAAGCTGGATGATTTGATCCAGCTCGCCGTCGCTCACAGCGACAACACGGCCGTGCACACCTTGTTCCGCATCGGCGGCGCGGCCGGAGGTATGGCGGCCCGCCTCAAGCGCTGGAACGTGACCGGCATAAGGGTCGATCGTTACGAAGGCGAGTGTTACCTCGCGAGCCACGGGATGGATGATCCCCCGCCCGTCGAGCAATGGAGACCTGGGCTTCTCGAAGAGCTTGTACACCGAGTTCCGCTCGCCCAGCAGGAAGCGGGCATGCAGAAGTTCCTGGCCGATCCGCGCGATACCGGAACACCTATGGCAACCGTAGAACTGCTCGCTCGCGCCTTTCGGGGCGAACTGCTCTCCCCAAGCAGTACACAGCGCCTCAAACAAGTATTAGAAGCGACCTCAACCGGAAAAGAACGTCTGAAAGGTTTGCTGCCATCCCACACGGTAGTGGCCCATAAAACTGGTACAACGTCCACAGTCGACGGCTTGAACGGCGCAACCAATGACGTCGGGGTGATTCTGCTTCCCGGAAACGCCGGCCAGCTTGCGGTAGCTGTCTACATTTCGGCCAGTCGTCAGGATCAAGGGACCAGGGAGCATGTCATCGCTCGAATGGCGCGCGCCGCTTACGACCACTGGTCTATTTAGCTTGGTCTGAATACAATTCACATACGATCCGAATACGTTCGCACTAAGTCGCCATATCTAAACTTTTTGCATCAAGTACTCTCTTGAATCGTGTGTACCTGTATGTCATTATTGTGGGGTCTCATACAAATTTGATCTGGCTACACGTGTGCTTGGCGCCCAGTAAGTCGAACCTATGACGAACTAGCATCAGTCGCGCATTTGCCCGGAGGTCCACACGTTCCCTTTTAGTCGATCCGCTGCAGCGGCACAATGCTCTTGGGCCACTTCGCTCCTAATTGCCTTTGTTTTTCTAATATCCTTTAATTCACCCTCCATTGCACAGTCCGGGATCGCTATAT
>CAXUCT010000071.1:13586-14269 GCA_964249415.1 uncultured Bryobacteraceae bacterium
CTTACTTACAACGGAACCAATTTCTTAAGTTATGGAGATCTCCGTCTCGATCAAGTCACATTCCTCAACGCCGATTCGACGATTTCAAACGGCGGTACGAGTAGCACTGTAATCATCGACCCGGTTAACCAGATTCAAACGAGAACCTATATTTGGGGAACTATCGCCGAGAAGTACTCCGTAGTTGGAAACACGCTCAAGATCTCCGTCGAGGTCAACAATCAATCTGCTCTCCCCATCCAGGGAATCTGGTTTCAACCAATGGGTCTACAGTATCCGTCCATCGATTCCGAGTACAATGCAGGGTACACGCTCATGGTGAACACACTGGGCCAACCGGCCGTGCAGATGTTGACTTTCAGCAGCGGAGCAGTAGCGATTGCGGCTGACGACATCACTAAACCCTTGCTGTTGGGCTTTCCCAACGCCGTAAGCAGTCCTTTTGCGAGCGTTCCTATAGCGCTGGTAACCGACCGTGTCAGTTCGTACTGCGGTTGTTTTCCAACCATCAGGCGGCCAATACCGGCGGGAGCGAACGACACCTTTAACTTCTCTCTGCGCTTCGGCCCCACCGGCTCTACCGTAACCAGTCTCGCCGGTGATGTGTATCAGAATTTTGCGGCGAACTATCCCCCGACGCTGCCCGCCTGGCCAGATCATCGCGCGATCGGTTCACTCCATCT
>CAXUCT010000072.1:0-14263 GCA_964249415.1 uncultured Bryobacteraceae bacterium
GTGAAGCCTTGCGCACCGCCTACGTCCATCCCACCGGAAGAGATTTCTTCTTTCGCCCGTTGGGATACCTGGATTACTGGCTCGAATACAAAGCCGCCGGGTATTCTTCAACGCTATGGCACGTCAGCAATCTGTTGTTTCACATAGCGGCTGTGTATTGCTTATATATCCTTTGCACACATTTAGGCCTTTCACAGCGAGGATCTTCATTGGCGTCTCTATTCTTTGGGATTCATGGAACAAATCCCGAGGTCGTCTCGTGGGTTGCCGCCCGGTTTGACGAACTGGCAACGTTTTTTGTCTTGCTGACCTTGGTTCTATTCTTGAGATTTACTGCTCAGGGAAAGATGTATGGCGTAATGCTCCTAAGCTGCGCCTGTGCGTTGCTGAGCAAAGAGTCTGCCTTCTGCCTTCTGCCTCCCCGCCTTGGCGGGATGCTGCCTGTTCTACGGTGGCGCCTGGAATAGACGAGCATGGAAAGCCCTCTTTGGGCTCGTAGTGACGTGCGCCCTGTTGTTGACCTACCGGTTTTGGGTGATCGGCAGCATAGGCGGGTACCTCAACGCCCATGGCACGCCAACAATCATGCACTTCAGCCTCGTTCGCACCGTGGAACTATTGTGCTTTCGCATGTGGTCCGTGCTCATCTTTCCCATAAACTGGGCAGTACGCTCTCAGCTTTGGCTTTCGACGGCATGTCTCTTGTTTGTAGGTACGGCCAGTGTAAATGTCTTTTTGTCGCGTCCAACGAGGAAGAGGATTCTGGCGGCGATTGCATTCGCGATGCTAGCCATCCTCCCGGCAAGCCACTTAGCGCTACTCGATTCAAGCTTGAGCGGCTCGCGCGTCTACCACCTTTCTGTAGTTGGCATCGCTTTATTAGTAGGAGCAATTTACGAAGGCTTCGACAACAAGCAAGTAGCAGTCCTGATGATATTGGGCACCTTGGTATTTCAATCTGCGGCGCTCATTCATAACCTGCTGATCTGGCGAGATACAGCTTACTTAGCGCAGCGTACGTGCTCGACGTTTGCCGGGATCGTAGGCAACGGCGAAGCCGTCGTAGTATCGTCCCTACCCAGTAAGCACAAGGGAGTATTCTTCCTGTCAAACGGATTTGCAGATTGTGTATACGTCAATTCAGGAAAGCAGCCGGTAATTCTAAGCTCTCCTATGGGCGAATACGGACAGCGCATCTTTGCTTGGGATGAAAATTCCGAATCTATAAAGAAGATCCACTAAAGCTTTCGCGCTTTACACGTTCGGCCCACTACTCGGTCATAGCGCAGCATTCGCATCGATCAGAAGCTAAAGCGTGCCGCCAATTGAATCGCGCGCGGCCCTCCGGACTCGGCCGTCTGCATGGCATTAATCTGGCCGAATCCCGCCTCCCCCACTGTTAGGATAGAAGGCACCGCGTAGTTGGGATGATTCAGTATATTGGCGACTTGTGCGCCAATCTCGAATCGTGTGGATTCCGTAACGGCAATCCGTTTCAGAAGCGACAATGAGATTGCCACGGTTCCTGGCCCCACTACGTCGCCTTGCGTAGCATCACCGAAGCGGCCGATGTTACTACCAGGGTCCGCGAACGCGTTTGGGTTAATCCATTGACTCAGAGACTGTCCTGCGTAAGGGTTCACGCCCGACGCCGTGTCCGCCCTCCCGCCATTCGCGTTTAGCGTACTGTAGCCCGTGCCCGAAGGATCGCTGAGCGTCGTCACCGTCATGAACGGGCCCGTTTGCCAAAGGGCGATGCCGCTCAAGTTCCAGCCACCCACAACGCGACTCATGAAGCCATTAGAGCCATTGAGGAACGCTTTACCCTTACCGAAAGGAAGCTCGTATATGAAGGTCAGCAGGAAGCGTTGCCGCCGTGTAAACGGCACATTGCCGTAATCGAGACCCGGAGCATACGGATTGCTAAGAGTTCCCCCGAACTCATTGGCGGAGTTGAAGCTGGCGGTGCTCCCGTAAGTGGCGCCGTAAACGTTACTCAAGTTCCGCGTATAGACATAGCTTCCTTCGAAGCTGAAGCTGCTGCCAGTCTTCTTGACCGATATCGTCCCGGCGTTGTAGTTACTGAAGCCTAGATTTGTCTGGTATGCGATATAGTTCAACGAAGGATATGGAACGGTGGAGGAAAGTGCAGCATAACCTTGCGTGTTCGGATGAAGCTGATTTAAGTTAATCAACGTACCTAAGTTCGAGCCGTGGTTCCCGTCATAGGAAGCGCGTACACCCATTCCCTTTCCCAGATCTCGTTCAAACGTTAGGTTCCATTCATCCACCTTCGGGTCCTTGTAGTGGATGTCCGAAGCTAAATCGAAATAGTAAGTTCCGGGCTGCGCGATGTTGTTGGGAAAAGAGTACGGCGCTGAGTAGATAGGAATGCCATTGCTTCCGACCGAGTTCGTGAAGTTGCCGACGTCGCTCGCTTCGACGGCCCAGCCATCCACCACTTGCGAGGTCAGCAACGTCTCAATAAACCGTCCATATCCGCCCCGGAGTACAGTCTTGTCGCTTCCGCCAATGCGATAGGCAAACCCGACTCGCGGCGCAAAATCGGTCTTCTGGGAAAAACGCAAGCTGGCGGGAACACCCGCTTGTGCCGCCGTCAGAACGGGAGTGGGCGCTACCGTCTGGGCAAAGCCTGGATTGACCAACCCAAACGTCGAGGAGTTCGGCAGGATCACCGCCCCGTTCACTGTTTGACCATTCACGGTGCTGGTGTAGCTAGGATCGAAGTTAGCCAGGTTATTGTTGTGGTCCCGGAACATCGGATGGTACTCCCAGCGCAGGCCGTAATTAAGAGTCAGCGAAGATGACGCTTTGTAATCATCCTGGACAAATGTTGCGTAGTGTTGCGAATACGCATCGGTAGTGGGATTCTCCACTGTGGCGATTGTGGTCTTATCTGGATAGCCCAGCAGGAACTCAGCAATCGGCAAAGCGTTCCCACTGCCCAGATAGGCGTCTGTTGCTGAGCCGTACTGGTAGCTGCCAAGGCGATAATTGGCAAACACGTTCGTAAACAGGCTACTCAAATAACGGAAGTCTCCACCAACCTTCACCGTATGCTTTCCTTTGGTCCAGGTCAGGTTATCTATGAACTGTGTGGTCGCTTGCCGCGGATTGATGTCCGCGGTGGGAGAGTAAAGGCTTAGAAAGCCGGCAATCGTAACCGTTGGAATGTCCTGCAGCGTCGGAATAGACGGCATGTTTTGCAACCCGAGTTCACTAACAACTTGGGGCGTTGTAACTCCGAAAGTTGTATTAGTGTGAATACGGCTGAAACCGCCGCGTGCCTCATTGATCAGGCTAGGCGTAATCACCCAGTTATACGCCACCGTCAAGGCGCTATCGATCTCTGGAACTAGAGTATCCCCTACCAGCGGCGAGCTTGGATTTCCGTTGGCATCCAATGGCTCGTTACTAACTCGCCGGTTCTTGTACGTGTAACGTGCGTAAACAAGGTGCTTGGGGTTGATGATCTCGTCGAGACGAATGTCGCCTTGTGCGCTGTTGATCGGGGTCGCGTAATAAGCAAGATAGTTGTTTGTGACTGCATCCGGCGACCCGTAGTTTGGGAGAGGATAGAAATTCTTGAGAATTGCCTGAGAAAAGGGATTAAGCTGGCTGGGAGGAATAATGTTGTTGGGATAGGGAGTCAATGCATTCGCCGAACCGCCGTTCGCGTCGGTAAGATAAGCAGACAAGTCGCCATTGCGCATCGACGCCGTTGGCACTGTCAGAAGCTGGGTGGATTGCTTCGGCAAGCGCAGCGCTTCCAAGCTGGCGAAAAAGAATGTCTTGTTGTGGCCGTTGTACAGCCTGGGAATGATAACGGGTCCGCCCACAAATCCTCCAAAATCATTCATTTTAATAATCGGAGTCGTGTGACTGAATGTGTCGCTCGCATTCATGGCATTATTCTGCAGATTCTCAAATAGGCCGCCATGAAACGTATTCGTACCTGATTTGGAAACCGTCGTGATATCGGCAATGCCGCCAAACTCTGCTGGATTGAGCGTTTCACTAATGCGAATTTCTTCTATCGCGTTAAAGGAAGGAAACAGCTCGCTAAGCGCCCCGATCGTTCCCGGCCCGACGGAACTAATCCCGTCAATGCTAACCGAGATTTGCCCGGGCATCGTTCCGGCTACGGAGATATTATTGTTAGCGTCCGTCTGGACGCCGGGTTGTGCAGTGAGAGTAGAGTAGGCGCTCGTAGAGCCGCTCGCTCGCGTCCCAATGGCCACCGGAAGGTCCGTGAGTTCCCGGCTTCCCTTTGTTTCGGCGATGTTCGAAACGTCCGTGCTTACCACTGCCGCGCTGGACTCTACGTTCACAGTAGTGGCTTGTGTGGCAACTTTTAACGTCACGTCCACTCGCGAGGTCTCTCTTGCCGTTAAATTAAATGACTCGATCTCGGTCTTTTGAAGTCCGGGCGCTTCCACCAGCAGCCTGTAAGTGCCCACATCCACGTTTACGAAATTGTATGACCCATCCGTGCTCGATATCGTAGATCTTGCGGCGTTAGTTCCCGTGTTCATCAGATGCACAGCCGCGTTAGCTACAGCGGCGCCGGAACTATCCTTCACGGTACCCAGCACACTGCCAAAAGTGGACTGCCCACAAAGACTCTGCCGAAACGTAAACACAAGCAGAACTGCTGTGATGGCTATTTGAGCGAGACGTCCCCCGCGTGTCCAGCTCGCCTGTTCGGCTTTGCAAAACCGCGGAAGCAAATATAAAGCTCGAGAACAGAAAACTCTACTACGTATGGAGATCAATGGTTGCCCTCGTACTTAGCGATAGTGCACACTACGCGGTGCGACGGGCGAAGAGATGTAGGTGATCGACCGACGAGGTGACAGCATGGCCACCCGTTCCACCGAGCATAAGGGGACAACGGAGGCATTGCAATCAAAATATTTTGTTGCGCCTATAACTAATGTGTCCTTGTCCCAGCTCTTCGGCTATGCTACGCTTCTCTCACCCAAGGCAAGTACGGGAATCAACTGTCCGGCGACGGCTTCG
Source organism: uncultured Bryobacteraceae bacterium (assembly GCA_964249415.1). Lineage (GTDB taxonomy): Bacteria > Acidobacteriota > Terriglobia > Bryobacterales > Bryobacteraceae > Bog-105. Next base: position 5,044 of record CAXUCT010000072.1, read on the forward strand.
TAGACCCGCCATTTCCCAGGCCCAAGCGTCCAGGCCCCCTGCCTTATTCAGCGAATCGCCGTTAGGAGACCCTCTTTCATGCGCTGTCTTGCGCCCGCCTGTGTGCTTGTGCTTACTTGCCTTGGTGCAAATCTTGGTCGCGCTTTCGAAACACCGGTAAGTGAGACGCCAAAGTCAGCACCTGAGCCGGGCATTCCAGTCAAGAACCAGCTAGTTGTAGGGAAGTGCGCCACATGCCATACAGCCGATGCCCATGGCAATCTCTCCCGTATTTCGTGGCTGCGAACCACGCCCGAAGGCTGGGAAGAAGCTGTGAAGCGCATGGTGCGGCTCAATGGCGTCGTGCTAAGCCCAGCCGAGGCACGTGAAATCGTGCGCTACCTCTCGACCGCGCAGGGTCTTGCTCCTGAAGAAGCTTCACCCGTTATGTACATTGCGGAGCGTCGAAGCATAGACGAGCAGTTACCCACTCCGGTCGAAGGAGTTTGTAATGGCTGTCACGCTTATGGCCGGGCGGCCTCTTGGCGGCGCTCCAAAGAAGAATGGCAACTGCTCTACAACATGCATGTCGGGTATTTCCCCTCTTCGGAGCTGACCAGTTTTATGGCGCCGCCACCGCCTCCCGGAAGTCCGGAACCCGCTCCGGGCCCCGACCTCAGGCAGCCCTACGAAAAGGCCATAGAATATCTCACCAAGACCTTTCCACTCCAAACGCCGGAGTGGGCCAGTTTTCAATCTACAGTGACTGCCCCCAACGTGACAGGCCGCTGGCTGGTCGCAGCGCACAAGCCTGGCGGCAGTCCTTATTACGGCGAGCTCACCGTGGAATCTACTGCGGATTCAAACCTATTCAAAACGCGCGTACGTCTTATAGCTGCTAAAAATGGATTGCCTATGACGCGGGAAGGCCAAATGACCGTCTATGGCGGGTACGCCTGGCGTGGCCGGTCACAAGATACTCACGCCTCTGATGATCCTACTTCGGCCAAAACCGTCCGCGAAGTTATGATGCTCTCAAGAGATCAGTCAGAAGCGAGCGGCCGCTGGATCTGGGGCGATTATCAAGAGTTCGGACTCGACGTGAAGATGTATCGTGCTACGTCCGGAATAAAAGTGCTCGGCTTGGACACACCCAGCATTGCCTTGAATTCCGCTCCCACCGTGCAGGTATTCGGCGCTGGTTTTCCTACCAGCCTCAGCGCCTCCGATTTGAACTTCGGTCCGGGAGTCTCCGTGAAAAGCGTGTCACCCATTAACCCCGGATGCTTGCAAGTGACGCTAGCCGTAGACAAAGCAGCCGAGCCCGGTAGACGAGACGTCTCCGTGGCGGGCGCGGTTTTGCCAGCGGCCTATGCAGTGTTCGATCATTACGACTACATCAAGGTACTCCCCGATACGGCAGTAGCTCGCTTGGGCGGAATCAAGTTTAATAAAGGTTATGTCCAGTTTGAGGCTGTCGCTTACTCGAACGGTCTCGATGGTAAGCCGAATACCGCCGACGATGTGCCCCTCGGTCCGGTACCGGCGACATGGCGAATGCAAGAGTTCTACGGAGTGTACGGCGACGACGATATGAAATTTGTAGGTAACATCAATTCGGAGACGGGCCTATTCACCCCTGCTCATGAAGGCCCCAATCCGGAACGCCGCTTCGCCCGAAACAATTATGGAGATGTCTGGATCGAAGCAGTGGTGGATAAGAATCTGCCGCCCGCTAAAGTCGCCGGTGATAAGCCCAAATCGATTACAGGAAGAAGCTATCTAATTGTCACGGTCCCGCTCTATGCGCGCTACGATCAACCGGAAGTGGCTCCCGAAAGTGGAACCCATTAAGAAAAGCTTGTGCGACTTGCCCGACGCGTTATTGGAAAGGAAATCTAAGTGAAGCATCTTCGTCCTGTCAATAAGAAGGCACTTCGAATCGAAAAAGAACTTCAGGCAGCGGCGAACGACGTGTTTGCTCTGCAGGAAGACGGCTTGAATGGAACGCCAAAGCAGAAGCCGCATATTCCAACGGGCTGTTCGTTGGCGTTCTTTCCTGGTTGGGAGGTAGATGCCGCCGGCGGTACCGCTGGTCTGTGTCAACCAGTGGAGCGTGATATCTACGACTGCTACATTACCTGCTTCTGGCCAGCCCAGGTTCCGGACCATCTCAACGGTTACGCAGATTGGACGAGTAAGTGCGCCGCGGCCACAAAGGACTGGCGCAATCTCGACTTAGTCTTTCCGTAGAGCTAACCCAAGAAGATCATGCGAAATCCAAGCTTTCTGCTCTTTGCGGCGCTGATATCTGCTGCTACGAAGCCGGCTGCACCTGCGTCCACGCCCGCCGAATCCTTTCTCGGCGCTTGGCCCCATCACATTCTTGTATTGGACGAGGGAAAAGAGCAAGTTATTGATCGCATCGATATTGGCGATGACGTGCCAATGCAGCTCATGCTGGCCCCCGATCACAAGAAGCTGTTTGCCTTTACATCCCGTAATAGCGAGATCGTCACTGTCGATGTCCAGAAACGCAAGGTGCTGGACTCCTTTCGGCTAGACGAAGGCGGCATGCAGTATCGCCTGGCGGCAGGCGCGGTGGATGCGGAGGGTAAGTTTATCTACACCATCGTAAAGGCAACAGTGAAAAAGCCGGATCGCTTTACTATCGATACGCCTAAGTTCCTTGTTATTGATCTAGCACAACATAAGATCGTTCGCTCTGTAGACTTTCCCAAAGATACCGACGCGTATGGCCTAGGTGGGCTGTATGTTGAGTTTGCACTGCGCTTGTCTCCTGACAGTAAGTATCTATACATGTTTCGAAGTGACAGCATCTTAGTGTTTTCTACCTCGGACTTCAAGGAGGTGGACAAGATTGAGTTGGCGAAGCCGATGTTTCCAGGTCTTCAGTCCGTTTCCTTGAACCTTGGCAATGATGCGGATCGATACCCGGGCTTCGTGACCTCCGTCTTCGTTGCGGCTGACCCGGTTGTCCATCGTCCGGTCTTTGGCATTGCACGCATGAATCTGAGTACGCGTGAGATCGATTTCAAACCCGTTGGTCCTTACACCAACCGGATCATGAATCTCTGGGTGACTCCAGACAGAACAAAGGGATACACAGTTTCCATAACCGGCTCAGAAGGCAATAAGAGGAGCGAGTTTTGGGTGTTCGACATGAATACCAACCAGCTCATCCGCAAAGCGGAGTTCCCCGGCCGCCGCAGGTTCGACGTGGCTCTGTCCCCCACAGGGAAGTCTCTATATATCTACGTCGCCGGTTACCAGGTTGAGTGCTACGACCCAGACACCTTGAAAATGACGAAGGTGATTGACTTGAACGCCGACTCCACTTCAAACATGGTCATGATATCCGATGCCGGCCGTGGTGAATAAGTCAGCTCTAATGAGCGGACTCGCTGTTCTTAATGACTTCTTGTGCACGTTCAGCGGTGTTGTTGCGAGCTTTCTGCTCCCATTCGCCGAAAAGCTTCATTTCTGCTTGGGCCTGCTCGGCTTTTCCAGTAGCACGATAAACCTGCGCGAGCAAAAAATGTGTACTGGGCTCTGCGGGATTTGCTTCCTCCGCAGCTAGTAAGTCCGGTAGCGCTTCACGTTCGCGATGAAGCTTCATAAGCAACCGGCCCCGATCCGCGCGCGCGTCAATTAGGTTGGGGCAAGCGGCGAGAGCTTTCTCCACGTGAGCAAGGGCCTGATCGGTATCAACGCTCTTCTGAAGCAAGACGTCCCCAAGTTTCCATTCCACCCTGCAGTTGCCGGGGTCAATGGCAAGTTCCTGCTGGAACTGTTCGGTGGCGTTTTCCCACTGCGAAAGACCCCAATACAGGTCAGCGAGTTTGTAGTGAAGGCCGGGCTGTTGGGGCGCGGCTTCAACGGCCTTCTTCCACTCCACGATCGCGCCATCATAGTTCTTCATGCTCTCCATCAGCTCGGCCGAAATTTCGTGCGCCCACACCGAGTTGGGATCAATTTGGTTGATCTTGCCCAGAGCTCCCTCGGAAAGCTGCATGTACACCTTACCCAGCAGGTACCAGAGCTGCTGATCGCGGGGATCGAGTTTGGTAAGTTTTTCGAGATGTGCCGCGGCCGCTTCGAAATCGCCAAGTTTCGTGAGGTCGTCTGCCAGCAGAAGCGCTGCGTTCCGATCGGTTGGATTCGCTGCAACGGCAGCTTCCAGACGTGGGCGAGCCCCTCCATAGTCGCCGGTGTGGAACAGCGCCATGCCCAGCAAGGCTGAAGCGGAATGCATGCCAGGATTCACCTTCAAGCCGCGCTCCAGGATGTCTGCGGCGTCGCGATATCGCCCTTGCTTGATGTAAAGTACTCCCAGGTTGTTGTAAGCAGGCCCGAGCCCGGGCGAGAGTTTCAGAATCGCTTGGTACTTCCCGGCCGCGGCGGCCAAATCGCCTGCAGCTTCGGCTTGCTGGGCCTCCGCGTGGAGCGTATTGATCTTCTCCTCCGCCTTCTCGCCGGGCGTAGATTGACACAACAGGATCTGGCCGGCAATCACAAGCGCGAAAACGGCGGCGGTTCGACGTGCCATGGATACACTTAAAGGCTACAAGGCCGTCTAGCCTTTTGTACAGGGCGCATGAACAATCGGAGTAGATTAAAACCCATCGCTCTCTTTTTCCTGCTGGTCTGCTCCGCGCTCGTCATTTTGGGATTCAGCAACAATGAATCTTTCACGGACATCGCGGAAGTGAGTGGCGTACATTTTCAGTCCATCGCTTCTCATACCTCAAAGAAGTATTTGCCGGAAACTATGGGTTCTGGAGTAGCCCTGTTTGACTACGACAATGACGGCAGGTTGGATGTGTTCTTCGTCAACGGAGCGCCGCTTTCCGATCCGACGCCGAAAGGGACCGTTCCGCAAAAAAATGGACCCAGCTCCTGGAACCGCTTGTACCGGCAAAAGGCGGATGGCACCTTCGAGGACATGACCGGAAAAGCTGGTCTCCAGGGCACCGGCTACGGCATGGGTGTTGCTGTTGGCGACTACGACAACGACGGCTACGAAGACCTCTACGTCACGGCCTACGGCGGCAATAAGCTTTACCACAACAACGGCAATGGCACATTTACAGACGTTACGGAGCAGGCCGGCGTGGGCGGAAGCGGATGGTCCACCAGCGCGGCCTGGGTAGATCTTGATAATGATGGCTTGTTAGATCTCGTTGTCCTGCGTTATATGAAGTGGGATTTCGATGATATCTACTGCGGCGAACACGTCGAAGGCGGCCGTGCCTACTGTCACCCCGACACTTTTCCACCCGTAACTCCGCTGGTGTTTCACAACAACGGCAAAGGTTGTTTCACCGAGGTAGCGCAACGGATCGGATTGTCGAGTCCCGGCAAAGGACTCGGCATCACCATTGGGGATTACGACCGCGACGGGCACATCGACGTCTTTGTGGCGAACGACTCCATGGTCGAATTTCTTTACCACAACAAAGGAAACGGCACATTTGATGAAGTTGGTCTAACGTCGCAAGTGGCCGTCGACGAGGATGGCAAAACTTTTGCGGGAATGGGTACTGATTTTGCCGACTACGACAACGATGGCTACCCCGATCTGGTTGTCGACGACTTGGCGAATCAAAAGTACGCGCTCTACCGGAACAATCGTGATGGCAGCTTCACCTATGTGACTCCTGCGTCAGGAATGGGGCGAATCACATTAAAACACTCGGGTTGGGGGCTACGTTTCTTCGATTACGACAACGATGGCTGGAAGGATTTGCTGATCACACAAGGCCATGATCTGGATACGATCGAGAAGTCATCTCCAGAACTTCGCTACCGCGAGCCGATGCTACTACTGCGCGGGACGGGCAGGGGGTTTGAGGATGTTTCGGCTGCTTCTGGAAGGGTGTTTCAGCAGACATGGGTGGGCCGTGGCTTGGCCATTGGCGACATCGATAACGATGGTCGCATCGATGCGGTAGTGACGACGAATGATGGGCCCGCTCACATTCTGCTGAATAAGAACAGCACGGGCTATCATTGGCTGACGCTCACCCTGGTGGGACATAAAAGCAACCGCGACGCAATTGGGGCTGTCGTCAAGTTAATGAGCGCTCACGGCGAGCAATATGCCACGGTCACCACAGCTAGCAGCTACCTCTCCTCCAGCGACAAGCGCGTCCATTTTGGGCTGGGCACGGACGCTCTGGTGAAGGCGATTGAGATTCGTTGGCCCAGCGGGATAGTCCAGACCTTGAATGATGTAAAGGTGGATCAACTGCTAAAAGTGGAGGAGTCTAAGTAACAGCTTTGCGAAAGCGCAGTAACTTCGCTATTCTGATTACTCTTTACTCTACGTCTTCTTTACTGGCGCAGATGGAGGCGCCGCTTTCGCTTCGATCTCAGTTAGAAGCTCCACTCGCCGACGCTCGATGGCAGATCGAATCAGGCAAATTGAGCGAAGCCGACGGCACCATTCGCGGTTACCTCCAGTCTCACCGTAACTCGGCTGATGCGCATTACCTGCTGGGATATGTACTCTTCCGGGAACACAAGGCCACAGAGTCGCTGGGCGAGTATACGGAAGGCGCCAAGTATCGTCGTCCCACGGCCTATGAGTTAGAGACTGTGGCTTGCGATTACGTTCTCCTGGCAGATTACACCGACGCCGACATCTGGTTCACGAAGGCGCTCGAATGGGATCCGGCAAACTTTCAAATTCTTTATTACTTAGGCCGTACAAAGTACAACGAGAACCACTTTGAAGAGGCCATTGGAATCTTCCTGCGGTGTCTGAAACTCGATATGAAGAATGTGAAGGCAGAGGATAACCTCGGGCTTTCTTATGAAGCTCTAGGCCGCATTGACGAGGCAATCGAGTCCTACCAAAAGGCGATGGCATTCGATGCCGAGGCTACCGTAAAAGACCAGGGGCCGTATCTCGATTTAGGAAGTCTTCTGGTTGAAAGTGACCGGTCCGGCGAGGCAGTCAAATATCTTCAACGCGCGCTCGAAATCTCGCCACAGGAGATGCGGGCCCATCGAGCACTGGGAAAAGCGTACCTCCACCTAAATGAATTACAGAACGCGCAAACCGAATTCGAGAAGTGCGTTGAACTCGCTCCGCAAAGCGCGCCCGGTCACTTTATGTTGGCCCAGGTCTATCGCAAGAGGGGGCTCCTCGATAAAGCCCGTGCCGAGACGGAACGTTACACCGCGCTCGGCAGCGGGAAGGAATCGAACAATCCGCGTTAATCGCTGTTCACTAGAATGTGATCTCTAAGTGGCCTTGACCTTGCCGAGGCGTATTGCTCTGGCAATTGACAGACTTGCCGAAGTTCGCATCTTCATAGTTCAAGTCCACTCCGCAGTTTGGCCCGGAGAAGTTAACTCGATTCAAGATATTGAAGTATTCAATCTCCAGCTTTAACCTCACCCGTTCTCCCACAGGGAAATACTTAGAGAGCGCCACGTTTTCATTAGCTTGAAATTGGTTTCGTAAATTGCCAATGACACGAGGAGCTGTACCTAGTGTCCATTGTCCAGGATCGCTGAAGTCTGCCTTGTTTATCACCGGCAGACCCTGATGCACGTTAGCGTAGGAGAACATCATGTTCGAATAAGAGACGATATCGGCCCGGTTACACGGGTTACAACCATTGCCTAAAGGATCGCCGTTCACATAAACCGAAGCAAGATTGTTGCTGCTGAATAGGGGCGTTCCTGTAGCGTAACTCAGAAGAGGGCTGATCTGCCAGCCGCCTAAAACGGCGTTGGTGATACCGCCCTTATTCAGAAACGGTCGACCCTTGCCGAAAGGTAGCTCATAGGTTCCGGCGATATTGATGGTGTGCGTCTGGTCGTTATTGTCGATCGACCACTCGGCTTTCTGATTTTCCTTGTTGAGAGAGGTAGCACCAAAAGTGCTGAATCCAGAGTTGGTGTTTGACATCAGTCGCGAGAGGGTGTACGAGACTAAGAAGCTTAGCCCGCTCGTATAGCGTTTCTCCACTTGGATCTGCATTGCGTTATAGCGCGATCCCCCATTGTCATCGAAGTTATTCACAATATTTGAATACTGCGGATAGGGACGCAAGGCCTGCAGCACCGTTGCACTTGAGCCGAAGTCGTTTAAAAAATTCGGATACGGAATCCTGATTCCGGCTGCAACGGCCGCCGGCGAGGTGACCGGCTGCCCCAGCAGGCTGCCATACTGCGTTAGGTATTGAGGACTCAATTGGTTAATTGGATTAAGCGCAGATGGTAAGTGAATTTCTCGATTGCCTGCATACGATGCAGATAAGAACATCTGATAAGGCAGTTCGCGTTGAATGCCGAAGTTCCAGACCAAACCGTAAGGGGCGATTCCGTCGTGACTCGGATCAAAAGCGTTGATCTGCGTGCCGACACCTAGCGAGGGACTGAACGGAACCGCTCCAGGCGCGGGAAGAACATTGGCGTCCCAGTTGCCAAATCCAGGCGTGGTCGAACCAGTTGAGTTGCGTGTAAACGAACCTAACAACAAATTCCCATAGTTCCTGCGAACCAAAACGTTGCGCGTGGTCGACAGAGCCGAGCAAGAAACTGGCAAAAGAGTTTCCAGTCGCGCTTAAGTTGTTCGGATCGGCGGTTTCGTTATTGCTGAAATAGAAGTGCCCAGCGCAGTTTTGACACTCGTTATCGTCCTGATATGTTCTGCGGAACTCCGCGCCCATATTGAAGGTGTGCTTGCCTCTCACCCATAGCCAATTGTTCTCCACCACGATTCCCAGCTTGCGATTAATAGACTGAACCCAAGGCGAGCCCAGTTGCGAAGGAGAATTAGGTCCTGTGAACTCGAGTTCGGGCAGCTGGGTGATTCCAGGTGTCGGCGAAAAGGAAGGATTCGACGTACGGTCACTGATCTGATTATTCAGTTCCCCTAGCCAGCTTGCTCCCGCCGTCATAACTAAGTTCGGCGTAAGGGTATTGGAGTAGTTCGCAATAAAGACGGTTCCGAGAGTGGGCTGAAACACTTGGCTTGTGAGTGGATTACTGCCCGGAAGCCTGGAATCTGTCTCGGTCCCGTAGGTCGTCTGTTTGTCACGCCATTCCGCCCAGTGAATGGACTGCTTCTCGTTGATACTGTGATCGATCGTGAATCCCCATGGATTTTGCCTGGTTGGCAGCACGCCAAGCAAGGAAGGCGAGTTATTGGTTAGTCCAGGTAGGCTCGGATCTGGCATATATGGCAAGACCGCCTTGGAAG
>CAXUCT010000073.1:0-5151 GCA_964249415.1 uncultured Bryobacteraceae bacterium
CGGCCCGAGGCACTGTAAGGAGACCACCAGTCGACAACTTGGAAGGCTCCATGGGCCACATCAGAAGGGGGCGTATACTGCAGCTTTAGGAAACATTCACCCCAGTCGGTTCGGGCATCGAAGCTGCCGTTTGCCGTTAGTGCGTATAAGAAGCCTTGTGAATCGGCGACCAATCCCTGACCGGCCATCCAGATACCCGCGCCAGAATACCGGGCGGCAGCTGCGAACGCAGCGCCGATTTTGTTGGCGGCAATATCGACGGCGATAATCCAACCACGGGCGTCATTGGCGGTCTCACGAATGGTGCCGAACGGGATGAATACTGTTTTGGCGCCCTGCACTTCGGTGAGGGTCAAACTAGAGCGCTGCTTGCGCTGCGAGGATTTGAACTGCTGGAGGGGGAGGCCGCTGCCCGGCTGGTAGGTTGCGCCTTCCAAACTGAGCGGCGGCGCGGCGGGCGTGCCGTCTGAAAGCTTCAAGGAATGAAACGTGTGCACGGCGTTGGCAAGAGTTCCATCGGGACTAGACCAAGTCACGCAATAAAGAGTGTGCGTATCAGGATTGACCACCGGCGTACTAAGAATGCCCCAGTGGTCGTTGATGAGCCAAGCGTCGATGGCGGTGGAGTTGCGGATGGGGTCACCCAAATTTACCGACCAGTAGAGCTGGGCGCCGTCGTGCGCGTCGTAACAATAGACAGTGTTCCCCATACTGGCGAGGAGTACCACGTCGCGGATGCGGCCGTTCGCTAGTCTGACCTTAGGCACGATTAGCGGTTGCGCTTCCATGCCTCGCGCGTCATCAGGAAGCAGGTAACTGAAGAGTGTCTTCAGTCCAGCAACGTTTGCCGGGGTGAGCGTAGTTTCCGCTAGATTGCAACCGGAACGGGCGTTGTCGTAAGAGCGCGTGATTACCGGAACGACACTGGGCTGCGCACCCAGCGGGCGATACTTGACGGCTTTGCCGCCGGAGTTTGGCGAAGAGTATTTCAACGTGGCGGCGTCTTCACCCGCGAGCGTCTTGGCGTGGGGCATGTCCTTCATGTTTGTGGGCATGCCGTGCTGATCATCGTTGGTGAGCTTCCCGGAGATGGGCTCTTGCGCAACTGCCTTTGCAGCGGCGATGACGCCGATGGTGCCCGATAAAAACCTTCTGCGCCTTAGTAAGTTCATTTCTGCTCCTTTAGGCCTTGAGTTGCGGTGTAAGTTACGGTGAGCTCGAATGGGGCGGGAGATTGTAGAACCGACGAGACTTGGAGCGTGTACCAACCGGCCGCTTTGGTGTGACCGCGTTTTCCGGTAAGTTGGATTTCAGTGCCAGACGGGTCGAGCACCGTAGCGCGGAGATGTGGGGTAGGCGAGTCCAGTTCGATGACGGAATCTGCCTCGCACCAGATGCGACCGGCTCGAACTGTTCTGCCGTGACCTGTGGGCCCAATATCAAGATCTTCCGCACCGAAGAAGGTTTGGGTGGTGGAACGCTGAGTAAGTGCAAATGGCTGGTGATATCCGGTGCGTGAGAAACAGAGATAGGACTCACCGCCGCCGAAGTAGTTACTGGGCACGGTGAATGTCGCGTTGCCGTCGGCGTCGGTCCAAATGCCGGTATGCCGTCCGGTGTAGTCCTGAAGCTGGGTGTGCGGCCCGAAGCTGGTGGGGCACGTGATAGTCTTGCTGTTTGCCGGATCAATACTGATCGCGGTGAGGAGGCCTGGATGACCCTGGCGTTCCAGCACAATGGCTTTGTTGTCCAGATATCGAGTCAGAGTGTTGCCGAAAGCCAAGTTCTCGTGGATCCATACAAGGTTGTCGATCCATTTCTTTAGGCCATAGCAGTGGGGTTCCTCGGCATAGTCGCGGTAGTAGACCATCGGGTAGCCTTCTGTAGTTAGGATGAAGGCGTAGGCCAGGAGTTTGTTTGAGATGACTTGCTGGCCGTCTGTTGTGTCTGTATCTGGATTGTCAACGAATGTTACGGCATGAAACGGATCAATGGCGGCGAGACCGACACCGTTCATTTGCTGCATGCTGGCGCCCGGGTTGTCGCACATAGTTTGGAGCGCCCAGTGAAGCGGAAAATCCAGTGTTGCGGAGCGGCCGTTTATCACGCCCTCCCAGCTTTCGAGTTCGGCCGGGTTACCGGTGAAGCTTTCGCCATAGGAGAAGAGCTTGGCCATGGTTTTTGAAGTGACGAGCCGCTTAGAGAACGTGACGTTCAAGCCCTTGGTGTCGTCTACTCGAAAGCCGTGAAATTCAGGATTCACCAAGCCGGTGGTGCGCAGTAACCAATCCGCAGCATCGATGGCGCCGGTGGCCATATAGTCCGCCGGTAGCGAGTGAGTGAACGACACCATGTCGCCAAATGCGAAGTTACCGTCCGAATCAAACACGTTGTCGACCGGCACTCTAGGCGGAGCGCCCATGAAACAACCGGTATGTTTTGGTAATCGACCTTTTTGATTTTTTCCGTCGGCACCGAGGTAAGTATAAGTTCCGTTTGCACCGCCATCATATTGATGGACGACTAAGTCGGCGTAGGCACCGAGCCCGCAAGCGTTCAGGACGGCGATGCAACGGCGCAGCTGCTCGGCGGTCCCAAAACGGGTGGGGACGCTGTAGAACTGGTCCTTGGTTCCTAGATCATAGTCGTCGAACTTGCCGTATCCATCTGCGTTCGGAGCGGCGCCCGACTCAGTTTTGCAAAAGGGTGGAAGTTGGACGGCGGAGAAGCCGCAATGCCTGATTTCCGGCGCTAGGCTCGCGACCTTATCCCACCACCAAGGCGCGTCCGGCGTGTCCTTGTCGACGGGTGCGGGCATGACTTGCCGCTGACCGTTCATGACGAAGCGATAATTTGCATTCAGGATGACTCCCATTTAATTCCTCGATTTGACTTTCCCCAGGTGTCTGCGGGGACCGCGCGCGACGGTTGTAATTTGTGGAGAGGCAAGGACATATCAATTTCTTGCAGGGTTGTTACTGAGAGTATTAATACCCGGTACAGCGGCCGAAGGCGCGATGCCCAAAGAAAGTTCATAATAAGGTGAGTGGCCACTCAGTCGATTCCGAAAGTCAGCGAAGAAGACTACTTAAAGATGGAGCGCTCTTCTGAATGCCGGCATGAGTTTGTCGATGGCGAGATCTTCGCCATGGCGGGGGGATCACTGCGGCATTCGCGGCTGGCTGCCAATTGGACCGCTGCCATAATTCCGCAACTCCATGACAAGGATTGCGGGGTTTTCACGTCAGACGCCAAGATTCGTACCTGTTCCACGGGCTCGTTTGTCTATCCCGATGTCTCGGTGGTACGCGGAGCGGCTCAGGTCTACGGGGATAGCGCGGACACGTTGATTAATCCCCAAGTTGTTATCGAGATACTCTCTCCGTCGACGGCCGGCTATGACCGCGGTAGGAAATTCGAACTGTATCGGGAAATTGGCTCGCTCAAAGAATACGTGCTGGTTCATACGGAATCGGTACACGTAGAGCACTTCGTGCGGCAGGCGGATGCAAGCTGGATTTTCCGTGAATACCGTGGAATGGAAATAGAAATAAAGTATTGACTCGATCAATTGCAGCGTGCGACTGGCTGATGTTTACGCTGGTGTTTTCGAGTTGCCCGCGTAGGTAGCGAACGTAAGTTTTTGCGCTGCGGCCCTTGCCGCTGGCGTAAGAAGCTCCATAATAGGATGAGTGGCGACTCAGTCGATTCCAAAAGTCACCGAGGACGAGTATTTGAAATTGGAGCGCTCTTCTGAGTGCAGGCACGAGTTTGTCGATGGCGAGATCTTTGCCACGGCGGGGGGGGTCGCTGCGGCATTCGCTAGTGGCGGTGAATTGGACTGTTGAGATAGGCTTGCAAACCCGGGCGCGAAGTTGCCGCGTCTTCTCCTCCGATGCCCGCGTTCGCACATCCTCAGGGTCGTTCGTATACCCGGACGTATCGGTGGTGTGCGGAGTGCCTCAGTCTTACCGGGATGGTGCGGACACGCTTACCAATCCGAAGGTGGTGATCGAGGTACTCTCACCTTCGACAGCGGGCTATGATCGCGGCAAGAAGTTCGAACTGTATCGGGAAATCTCCTCGCTTGAAGAGTATGTCCTGGTTCATACCGAGTCGCCAGTTGTGGAGCACTTCGCGCGGCAGGCGGATGCAAGCTGGATTTTTCGTGAGTACCGCGGAATGGAAACGGAAATGGCGATGGCTTCAATCGGCTGCCATGTAAGGCTGAGCGACATTTACGCCGGTGTTTTGGAATTGCCCGAGTAGGTATGAGGTTACATAGCTATGAAGATTCTCGCGCTTGCCGATAACGAACCGGCCCCTTCCGCAGCGGCCAAGCGAGATTGGCAGTCTATCTTGCTCAATGCTTACGTGCCCATGGTCTTGGTGGGATTTGGCGTATGCATCGCAAAAGACCGGAATCCGTTTGTGCATAACAGCTACTACCCGGCCGGGCCGCTGCTGCTGGTTGCACTCGTTGGGTATCTTTTATGGCTGTGGTGGAAAACGACTACCGAGCGCAGAAGACTGCAGGTCGAAGCGCAAGAGCACGCGGATGATCGCGTTCACATGCACATGATCAAAGAGAATTTGGACAGGCTCTTCCGGAAGATGTTTTTGTCGTGTCAGCTTCCCCTGGCTGGTCTGATGGTCTTGAATCTCTTTCGATAGGTCGAATGATGCTGAATTCCGAGAAACAGGTTTAGCGTAGAATCTCTGGCGGGATTCGGTCGATCAGATCGCGGATCGCACCAACAAGGGCTTGCACATTGTGTTCGTTTCGCCCTGTGCCTCCCGAAGCTGCTCGATCCGCTGGTCAGTCAGCGCGGCGTGAGTAAGGAGGCCAGAGCTAATTTCGCCGAGCTTCTCCAATTGGCGTTCGATGCGATCAAGACGGGACGATGAACCGTTGTTGTCGGGCACGAGTGAGATCTTCAATTCGATTTTATAGCAATTTCCGAGGAAAGGCCGTACGAGGGCCGCAGCTTGAGAGCATTGCTCACGATGCGCCGCATTTGAGCTTTCAGGCCGGCGCCACTGGATGGTGAGACCGGCTGCAACTCACTGAGTAGGAGAGGCTTTTCTGGAGCCGGCAGAGGGACTTGAACCCCCGACCCTCTGATTACAAATCAGATGCTCTACCAACTG
>CAXUCT010000073.1:5161-11924 GCA_964249415.1 uncultured Bryobacteraceae bacterium
GATTTACAGTCTGCTGCCATTAACCACTCGGCCACCTGTGCCCATGTGTGTACGCTTTTGCTCCGCTCAAGCAAGACCGGCGCGCCCTGACCGTGTGGAGCTGGCGAAGGGACTTGAACCCCCGACCGTCTGATTACAAATCAGATGCTCTACCAACTGAGCTATGCCGGCTGGGCGTGGTACTAAGCAACCCGCCAAGTTTACTTTTTTATTTTACACTGCAATTCGGCTTCGCTGCTCAGCAGGACCGCTGGGACGTTGCGCTTAGCGGGCCCCACCTACGGCGACCTTTACCATTTGCTCAGCTTCGACGTTGTTCTTATTGTGCATGCGGCAATAGAGTTCGCGCACAAGGTAGAAAGAGCATCCGATGGCGACTGCCAGGACGGCGTTGACGACCAGCACAGCACAGGCTGTGAACAAGAATGCAAGAGCGTCTACCCGGCGCATTTTCGGCAAGCGGCCCCATGTGCCCCATTCAAGAAGACAGATTCCGATATAAGCGGTTACTCCAGCGAGGGCCGGGATGGGGATGTGTGAAATATAGTTTGAGCCTAAAGCGATAAACGCGAGAATGAAACACGCATGGAAGATATTTGATAGGCGAGTGGTGCCTCCACAGCGAAGGTTGGCCAAGCTCCGCGCGGGAATGCCCACGCTCATAGGGGCGGCAAATATGCCCGCAACAATATTGGCCACTCCATAGGCACCGAGCTCGGCATCTGCGTCAGCGCGCTTGAGGTGCTGGTGGCGGCCTCGAAAGTGCTCCACCACACGCGAAGTCAGCAATATATTAACCGATGAGACGAAAGCTAGCCCAAAGGCCGCCGGGGTGACGTTGAGTACGTCTGCAGGTGTCCAGGAGAATCCCACAAACGGGGGGATCTCGAGAGGCAGCCGCCCGACCTCCCTCTGATGCAATCCGAGGGCGCCCGCTATCGCTACTGCGGCGAGGACGCCGATCAGCGGCGCCGGAGCTTTTGGCATAAGAGCTGTGGAGACGAATGCTGCGATGATAACGGCGGCGCTAATAATAAGCGCGCTGGCCTGCGTTTGGTCAATTTTCGAAAGAACTTGCCAGGTTTGATACAGCATGTTATTCGATGTTCGATCGACAACTGCTTTGACACCCAGCATTACGCCGAGCTGAGACAGAAACATCATAGCGCCAATACCGCAAGAGAAACCTGTAACTACGGCCTGCGGCACCTTTTGTATGTGACGCCCTAAACGCAACACACAAAAAACCAGCATAAAGACGGAGGCCGTCATGCAGACCTTGGCCGCGCCACCGACACCTTGCGTGCGCACAGCGGCGGCAATAAAGGGAACGGTTGCGCTGGCTGTCCCGCCGATTAGAACCGGGTTTCGGCCTAGCAGCGCCGTAACGGGAGCGGTGGTTATAGATGTTACAAGGCCGAGAACAGGCGGCAAACCCATCATGCTGGCCATGGCCAATCCATACGGAAGGGCGATGAGCGCGGCAATCGCGCCGCCGGCGAGGTCGCCGTAGAGCGCGACCCAACTATACTTGATCCGCCGAAAGCCTGACAATTTCACCTCTGCACTCGGCCCACTGGGAAGAGTACTTTCCGCACGCGAATAACAAGAAAACGGCGACGAGGCGTTGCAGAACGGACGGGGTTTTTAACTGCTCAATATGCAAGAGAGCGCAGCCGCCAACGCGCGCAGTACGCTCGCTATCAGGGAGAAACGAATTTAGCTAGACGTTATACGACTTTGCAAATGCCGTCTTGAACTTAGCCATCTCGTCCTTGGTTCCGACGGAGACGCGGACCCACTGGGGCCAAACGGGCCAGACACGGCCGATATAGACTTTCTGCGCGGCCATATCGTTGTAGAACTCCTTGCCGGGCCGCTTTACGTCGATCATGAAGCAGTTACTCTCCGAGGGAATGAAGGTAACATTCTTGGCCGTGAGGAAGCTGAAGACATCTTCACGGACATCGCCCATGATTTTACGGCGCTCGGGCACTAAGTTCTTCACCTTCAGGCTAGCGGTTGCGCCCACCATACCGGTGATGGGCATTGCACCGGCGCTGTAAGGTCTAATTTTTTCGAGCAGATCGGGTCTGGCGATAGCAGCCCCGGCTCGTAACCCAGCCATTCCATAGAGTTTGGAGAACGTGCGCAATACAATCACGTCCTTATCTTGAGCCACCATATCCGTGCACGGCACGGCATTCTTCGAAATATGGATGTAAGCTTCATCGACCATTACTATCGAGCCAGCCGGCTTGTTAGCCACAAGATACTCAATGTCGGCGCGACTGGTAAGCGTGCCTGTGGGGTTGTTCGGATTACAAATGTAGAACAGACCTGCATTGGGACCGCCCGCTGCCAGCATCGCTTTGACGTCATGATCCCAGGTTCCTTGGCGGAGGGGTACGTTGACGGTTTTGGCGCCGATGAACTTGGCCGCGCGTTCCCCAGCCTCATACCCTGGGTCCGCCTTTACGAAGGGGCGGTCTTTGGAGCAGAAGGCGAGAACCGCTTGGTGGAGAGGAGCGCTGGATCCTGCGAAGATCTCAATGTACGTGTCTTCGGGCTTGTAGCCGAATTTGACGCCCTCAATGCCAGCCAATGTTTCCGCCAGGTCGTAAGTGTCTTCGTACATGTAACGGCCGCCCTTGCTCACCACGCTGTGGATGGCGTCGGCGGCCTCGGGACATGGCCCTAGCGGATTTTCATTCGCGTTGATCTTGACGGCATCCGCCGGCATGTTCTTGACCATCGAGAGCTGCGCCAGCGCGTGCTCGTTATAGATAGGCAGAGCTGCGCCTGCCGTGAGTACGGTGGCGATTCGTCCGAAGCTCCGCCGGGAGAAGCCGCGCGGAGCAAAATTGGCCTGCTGTTCGGAATTCAAACTGACTGACATGATCTCTCCTGATTGGAAGTGTTTCTGGACTTGATCAAAACGGCGGCGACGGAGCCCCGCTCATTACATTACAAGGAGAACCTGGCTCTTAGTTAATAAGCCTCGGGAAGTCACCTGTTTAATAGGTTCAAAACCGCCGTTCGAAGCCCCGCTTCTTATTGTGATCGCGAACATCGCCATCCCTGCAAAGCTCAATTCGGCTGATAAAACTGAAAAGGACGTTCCGCTCAAACACGCACTCTCCCTGGCGTCAAAGCTGGATGGGACTCCTTGCGGCTAGGAACTACGGCCGGCACTCGCTGCAACGGGGAGCATTGTTTACTAAAAATGATCCCCAAAAGCAATCCGAGTCGTCGTGCTGCGCGACGCATGCTTTGGAGAATGGGTTACTTAGGATATTAGCACTGGAATACATAGAGTATCCAAGAAATCTCTTATGAACCTAAAAAGTAAAACAAGCTGCCGGTTCCTAATGTACAGAGGCGCGGCCGGCGTGGTCTTGGAGGGAGTTCCTGGCGGCACTCGGGTAGTACATTGGCTCTTGTGAAAGCTCCCGTCCCGACAGGCTCTCCTTCGTGACGCCCTCTTTCGTGTGTGTCGAAGAATTCGTAATCATGTGATACATCTCATGGGCGATGACACGGGCCAGCGCGATACTGAAGGCCGTTTGGTGCGTTGCCGGATTGGCTCGCCCCAACGCTCTTTGGAGGGATTGCCGTACACGGTCACACTGGACTTCGCCGAAAGGCAGCAACCCACCATCAACGGAATAGGTCATTGCGAGCGGTCCACGTTCATCAGAGAGGGCCCCGATGGGTAGCGCATCCATCGAGCAACGCCCTTTCATCTTAAATAGGACCAGGTCGCTAAACTGAGGAGCCCTGGGCAGCTCGCTTTTCACGCGCAAGTGGACGTTAAGGCGAACAGGGGCGAGAATGCGGTCAAGCTCATGTTGTATCAACTGCAGCGAAAGCGAGGAGTGCGGTTGCTCAAAATCGAGAAGAACGGTAATCCCCGGGGAGACAGGATTCAGCCCTGCCGCGTGTGAAAGTGACACGCTCATCAGAAACGAAACCAGTGCAACGAGGCGCATGTGAGGCTTCTCCAACGGGGAGCATGCCAAGCCGAAAGGGCGACACCTGTAAGTATATCTCTAAATCTCTGTCTTCAGGAACAGGTGAGACGGCCTTCTCCAACGGCGCGAGCGCTACGAATCTGGAGTATTTCGAGCGCTGGGAGGTTTTTCGTAACCGTTGGTTGTTCGTAGCTAACGTGCCAGGTAGCAGGTATATAATGTCTCGCAGCTTGTGACTCACGCGGAACTCTGTAGTCCCGAAGAGAAAAAAGAAGCATTGGCCAAGGCCGTTCAGAGTAGAACTTTCAGCCGCTCGGAACAGCTCAAGGCCTTCCTGCTTTATGTGTGTGAAGCCGAGACTCTCCGGCCTGGCCGTCCGCTTACCGAATATGTGATTGGCGTTGAGGTATTGCGGCGGCCCGAAGGCTATTCTCCGGCAGAGGACTCGTCGGTTCGAACCCGCGCCTACGAACTCCGGCAGAAGCTAGACAAACTTTATTCAATCGAGTACCCGAACGAGGTGGTTCAAATTGCAATCCCCAAAGGGACTTACTCTCCTCACTATGTGCGGCGCGAACAGGTTCCGGAGATTGCCGCTAATGAAAGACCAATCCGCAACGACTTGCCAAGCCCGGTTCCCGTAACCGTTCGGGAGCCGTTACTAACGCGTGGCTGGCTCGCGTTAGCGCTGTTGGTTGCTGCTCTTGCAGGCTCGGCGGTCACCTGGGTATATGTACGGTTCACCTCTGAAATTCCGGAGACAAGCCCTGTTCTGTCGGAAGCTTGGGGACCATTGGGAAGACACGACGGAACGGTATTGCTGTCCATTGCAACTCCGCTGAGCCTCGTCGCTGGCCCTCTGGATCATGAGGTTTACAGCAGCCTGACGTATCCTGCTCCGCCTGAAACGTTCCCCTTATTCCGTCAACACAGGCTCCTGCCAGACGACGGGCGGCTTGGACTTACGTTCTCCGACAACATGCTTGCGGTGGGCACGATGAATGCGGCGCTTACGTGCGCCAATACGCTGCGCAAGTTTGGCACTTCGTACCAGGTGCTGCCGGAAAGAGTAGCCACGGTCTCCTCGCTTCGCGGCAGAAACGCCATACTATTGGGCGCTCCAGTGGACAGCGAAGCTATCTCGGTCGCCATGAAGGATATGCCACTCCTGGTGGATTTCGAACCGTCCGTCCGGGAGTTCGTTATCCGGGACCGGGCAACCGGACAGATTATTGTTCCGAAGAAAAATATCCGTGGAGAGTTTGCGGAAGTTTACGGGTTGTTAACGGTAAAAGATAGCCGAGACGGGGACGGCAGGCGGGTGCAGACCGTTTTGCTTTCAGGTATTACATCTGTAGGTATTCAGGGCGCGGCGGAGTTTTTTTCCTCAGCGGCGGCGCTGCGGAATCTTCGTTCAGTCATTACTAGGGGTAAGGGCGTCGGGTTTCCGGCTTGCTACCAAGTAGTGGTCCGGTGTACCTTTCATGATTTGTTATTGCTGACGTCCGATTACTACACCCACCGCGTCATTCGTCAGGAGTAAGGGGCACTTAAAGGGTCTCGTAACCGTTTGCTAACCGTGCGAGGACTTGTATCCTCTTCCTTATAGGGGGCAAAATCCTTCCACAAGCCTTTCGGGGCTCGGAATGGTGGAGGCTTTTATGAAGATGAATAGTAAATTCCTGGTGCTGCTGGTTGCTGTGTCAGGGTTGCAGCTATTCGCCCAAGCAGACCGCGGTGTGATCACCGGGTTGGTTACAGATGCGCAAGGTGCGCCAGTTGCGAATGCAGTCGTGTCTATCAAAGATTCAAATACAGGCGTTGTTACTGACGTTAAAAGCTCGGATTCCGGGAACTACAGCACGCCGCCGTTGATTATCGGGAAGTACGAAGTAACTGTTCAGAATACTGGGTTTAAGACCTTCCATGCCAGTGATATCACACTTGCGTCTGGCCAGACATTTCGCCAGGACGTGGCGTTGCAGGTTGGGGAAGTGCAGCAAACGCTTGAGGTCAGCGCGCAGACGGAGCAACTGAACTCCGATAATGCACAAGTATCGGGGTCCGTTAATCAACTGGAATATGAGTCGTTGCCGGCCGTGATGGCAGGAGAGAACCGCGTTCCTGAATCGCAACTTTACACATTTCCCACCTTTGTCGCGCCAACGCAGGGCAACATCTATCCCGGGAGCGCTTTTGGAGCACGTATCAATGGCGGCCAGCGCAGCGCGTTTGAAAACTTTCTGGACGGTGCGTCGTACGGCGAGGTCAGCGGGCACAACGGCACGCAGGAAAGGTCGGCTCCCTATGAATCGATCGCCGAGGCTCGCATTATCGACAACACCTTCAGCGCCCAATACGGGCATACCAGCGGGGGATTTGTTGAGTACACCACCAAGAGCGGGACCGACCGGTATCACGGGGAGGCTTACGAATACTTTGACAACGATAAACTTCAGGCGCGCGGCGAGATCGCACCAGTCCGGCCCCCCGTTCGCCAGAATCAATATGGGTTTACGCTAGGCGGGCCTATATCGATTCCGAAGGTTTACAACGGTAAGAACAAAAGCTTTTTCTTTTTTAACTATGACATGTTCAAGTACACCAATGCCGGGGCGGGCAGCGGTCTTGCCACTGTGGCTAGCGACCCAACACGGGCCGGAGATTTCAGTCAATACCTAACCGGCACCGCAGTGGGGAAAGATGCTTGCGGCCGCCCGGTTTTCAGCGGGGAAATTTTCGATCCGACCAGTACCCAAAGCGCCTCCACTTGCGGCGGCCCAGCAAGC
>CAXUCT010000073.1:11934-14140 GCA_964249415.1 uncultured Bryobacteraceae bacterium
TTCCCGCGGGCGCCTTTTCCCGGGTCGCAACCAACATCCAGCAGTACTTGCCGCAACCGTTCAATTCCAACATTTCAAATAACTATCTTCTGGGCCCAGCGCAGCAGTTCCTCAATGCGCGAACGATACTTACGCGCGTTGATCACAACATCACGCAAAATATTCGTTTCACGCTAACGTATAACTACGATGATCGCCCGCGCGAACTGGATTGCAACAACATTGGGGGATGCGGCGGACCTATTGGCCACCCGCGGATGCAGGACATCTCGACGCACACGGCGCACGCGCAGCTGACGTACGTTATCAGTCCCACATTCTTCAGCCACTTTGTTGCTTCTTACGACCGTTGGGTTCTGCCTGACAGCTATCCCGCCATTGTTGACAAAGGATGGGCCTCAAAGGTGGGCATCACGGGAATTCCGTACGCTGATGCCGGTGGCTTTCCGAACATTAATTTCGATCAGCTTTATTCGGGATTTGGCGTCAACGGAACCGGCGGCCTGCAAGGGACGGATCGCTGGCAGTTCCTGGACGACACAACCAAGATTCTCGGAAAGCACACGGTGAAGGCAGGGTTTGAGTATCGCTGGGAACGCTGGTTTACCGGAAGCTATGTCGGCGATGCAGGTAGTTTTAATTTCCGTGCGGCTAATACCGGCACGTTCGATGCCAGTGGCAATCTGATCGCCGGCACGGGAAACCCATACGCGTCATTCCTTACCGGACAAGTGGGCTCAGCCAATTTCTCCGTCCCGTCCTTCTCCGACTATCGACGGCCTTACTTCGCGCCTTGGATCAATGACGATTGGAAAGTAACCGACAAACTTACACTTAGCTTCGGATTTCGCTTTGATCTTCAGTTCCCGCGCACGGAGCGGCACAATGAGTACTCCTCGTTTGATCCGAATCTTCCCAATCCCGGAGCAGGAGGCCGGCTGGGCGCTCTTGCGTTTGCGGATCAAGGCGGAATTCCTAATACACTGTTCGAACAGCTGCATGCAGACACCTATGGTCCGCGCTTCGGGTTCGCTTATAGAGTGAATGACAAGACCGTTGTCCGTGGCGGCTATGGGATTTACTATGCCGGGGTAACAATGAATGGCTTCAATGCAAATCCAAATTACGGGTACAGCACGAATCCATCAGTTACGGATCTTAGTAATGGCCGTAAGGCGGCTTTCTCGCTCGATAACGGCTTTCCGCAGAGTGCTGTTCAACTTCCGCCGCAGATCAATCCGACGCTTGCCAATGGCACGAACCTGCAATACATGAATCCAAATGGCGTGAAGCTGCCACGCTATCAGAACTGGACTGTCTCGGTGCAGCGCCAGCTGACACAAAACATGATGATCGACGTGGCATATGTGGCAAACCACGGCACCCGATTGATTACAGGCGACCAACAGAACGACTTAAATCAGAATAACCCAGCTATCCTGCAGCAATATTCTCAATCTGAACTGACCGCAACGGTCGGTACGCCCGCTGCGAATGGATTTCCTTCCCCGTACCCAGGGTTCACGGGCACTGTTGCCCAAGCGCTGCGGCCCTACCCTCAATATCAATGGATCCCACAATTCAATGGGGCCAACGGCTGGAGCACTTATCACTCACTGCAGGCGACCTTCCGGAAGAACTTTAGCAACGGCCTACAGTTGAACGTGGGCTGGGTATTCTCGAAGCTTCTGACGAACGGTGCTGAGTCCGGCCTGTCCTCGGGCTTTGGCGATGCCGGACCTGGTAGCGTGTATCATGGCGCTAACCCAATCAGCGTCTACCAGCAGACCAAGGCTCTTTCCGTTGACGATGTTCCCAATGTAGTTACGATTACTTTTGTCGATCAATTACCGTTCGGAAGAGGGAGGACTTTCATGAATCGCGGCGGCGCTCTTAACGCGGTTCTCGGAGGCTGGACTCTGGCCGGCGCTCTTCGATATGAGAGTGGCAGGCCCTTAGCAATCTACTATTCCAATAATCCGTATGGCCCAATACTATTTGATGCTGGGTATTTGCCTGATCGTGTACCCGGGGTCAGCGGATATCTAAATACGAACAACGGAAACTTCGATGTGGTAAACAGCCGTTATATCAGTTCGGTTGTCTTTACGACTCCGGCCACCGGGAGCCTTGGTAATGAAGGGCGAGTCGACTCGGTACTTCGTGGTTGGGCGAACTACAACGAAAATCTTTCGCTGTACAAAGA
>CAXUCT010000074.1:0-3388 GCA_964249415.1 uncultured Bryobacteraceae bacterium
GGGCTGCGCGGCATGCTGCGGCTCTTCTAGCGGTAGGCCGATGCGCGAACGCGGAATCTTTCCGCCGGCTAACGCGTCTTCGCTCGACTCCGCCAGCGGAATCTGGCGCAACAGTAGCGCTTTGGCCTGTTGCAGCTCGGCAGGCGTAACGTTGCTCTTTTGCATGGAGATCAGCTCCTGCTCCACCATGGCTCTGGCTTTCGACACGTTTTGTGGATCGCAGCCGTAATCGACGGTATAGATCGCTCGTGTCTCGCCTGCTTCAAGCGAATCGTCAATGTTATACACATAGCCGGCCTGCTGGCGCAGATCGCGATATAACCTGGTCGCGTAAAATCCGCCGCCCAGAACGTGGTTGCCAAGCTGTAGCGCGTAATAGTCTGGGCTGAACCGGTTCATCTCCAGCTCCTCGGCGAGATCCACGCTGTCCTGCACTTGGCTGGGGTCCGGCACGTTCACCGCGCTTGCCTTGTTGCCGGGCACGGGCGGCAGCACCACGTTTGGCTTCTCGCCGGCAGCTTGCCATGAGCCAAAGCTTTTCTCAATCACCGAACGCGCTTCGTCCGGCGTGATGTCGCCGATAACTACGACCGTTGTCAGATCAGGCCGGAACGTTTTTGCATAGAAGCCGGTGACGTCTTCATACCTGAGAGACGACACCGTTTTAGGCGTTGTTTCCCGCAGTAAAGGGTCGCCCACGGGCAGCAGCGCTCGGGTTTCGGCGCGATCCATGCGATACCCCGGACTTTGCAGCTCGCCTGCGCTCAGTTGCGCGGTCTGTTGTTGCACAATTTTGAAGGCGTCCTGAGGCAAGGCAGGATGTAGCTCGTTATCGGCCAGCAGTTCCACGCCTCGCGCGAAGTCGCCCTTCAAAACCTTCAAACTGAAGTTTGCGCCCGCAGACTCAGAGGCAGCGATGTCATCCACCGCTTTTTGATACGCCAACCTGTCCAAGGTCTTCGTGCCGTAGGAGAACAAGCCTTCGAGCACGTCGGAAACACCCTCCTTCCCGGGCGGTGTTTCAAGTTGTGTTTGCGTCTTGATGGACCCGAGCAGCGTAATTGTCGGGCTGGTTTTCTCGGTCTGCACAATCAGCCGGATACCGTTCGGGAGGGTCACATCGGAGGGATGGAGAGTCGCTTCCGGTACACGAAGGGATTTCACGGCTGCCTCCGCCCAATCCGGCAACGGGACGGGCTTCGTGGGCGTACTTGTCGCCTTTTCGCTGCCTCCGAAACCCTTGGCCGCAGCCGCCTCACCCGAAGGCGTCGGCTTCAGCGTAGATAGAATCGCGTTCCCCTGAACCAGATATTTTTTTGCGACGCGGTTTACATCTTCTACCGTGACGCGTTTCAGCGCCTCCACATTTTCATCCGGCGATTGGCGCCCTTCGGCTGCGAGCGCGTGTGACCACAGCGCCGCTAGATTCGTGATTGAGTTGCGGCCGAACTCGGCGCTTGCCAGTTCGCCTTTCTTCGCAGCGTCCACCAGATCCGCCGGAACGCCATGCGCGACGTAGTCCGCCAGAATCTTCTTTAACTCCGCATTGATAGCCGCAGGATCCGCTCCCGAGGGCAGCGCTGCCAACGCGAAAGCCGCGCTTGCCTTGGGGTACGTCTCAAGCAAGGCGAACTCCGTCCCCAGCGCCTTGCCTTCCGGCACCAGAGCATACAGATTGGCACGTTGGCTAGAAAGAACGTCGCTTAAAATGCGTGCTGCCGCAAAGTCTGGGCTGTCCGTGCCCGGAAAGCGAAACGACATCAGCGTGAGCAGATACGGCAGATTGCTTTCGAGGGTGAAGGATTCGGCTTTGACCGGATTCAAAGTCACATCCGGGTGGGGCGGAATTGTCCGGCGCGGGATTCCGCCGTAGTATTGCTTGATCTTAGCCAGCGTCGCGGCCGGGTCCACATCGCCTGCAATCACCAGGATGGCGTTGTTCGGCGTATACCAGGCGGTGTGGAACTTCTTCAACATTTCGCCTGTCGTTTGCTCGAAAGAAGGCCGCGTGCCCAAGGCATCGTGCTGGTAAGGCGTGCCCGCAAAGAGATCCTGATTCAACCGCGTGATGAACTTGTAAACCGGATTTGAAAGGTCTCGTGACACCTCCTGCTCTATCGCGCCGCGCTCCTGTGCCCATTGCTCTTGCGAGTCTTCAACGCCGGACATGCAAGCTGCGTCCACGCGTAGCGCTACGTCCAGGTCTTGCGCGGGAACGGTTACGAAGTACTGCGTGATGTTCTGCTCCGTGTCGGCATCCATGTAGCCGCCCAACTGCGCGTAAATGGCTGAGATCTGGTCGGCTGTCAACCCCGTGCAGCCGCGAAAGGCCATGTGCTCTTGCGCATGCGCGGTGCCTGGAAAACCGTTGGGCGTCTCGTTCGCGCCCACCAGGTAGTTGTCTTCAACCGTCACCACCGGGGCCAGCGGATCGCGTACAATCACCACTCGCAAGCCATTGTCGAGAGTGGCACGAGTCACGTCCGACGTTGTCTGTGTCTGCGCGGCGGCATGCCCCGTGGCGCCTGTTAACAGAACGCCTGCGGCAAGAAAAGGGAGTGAAAAACGAATGCTCATCAGCTATCCACAGCTTACGGCAACACCTTTCCCAAGGGAGCTATGATGGTGCCGTCATGCCCGAAGTTGCCGAACTTGCCGCTGTGCCCCCGCTCACGATTCTGCTCGAAGAAGAGCGGCTTTTTCAGGCGTCCGTGCGCCAGTTCGCCCGCGAACGGCTGGCCCCGCATGTCCGCTCAATGGATACCGAAGGCCAGTTTCAAAAAGATTTGCTCCGGGAAATGTTCGAACTCGGGCTGATGGGCATCGACATCAAAGAACAGTACGGCGGCCAAGGCGGGACGTTCTTCCAATCTGTTCTGGCGGTTGAGGAGCTGGCCAAAGTAGATCCCGCGGCCTCGGTCATCGTCGACGTACAAAATACTCTGGTCAGCAATGCCATTGAACGCTGGGGCAGCCCCGGGCAGAAGCAGCGCTACTTGCCGCGCTTGGCTCACGATACCTTGGGCGCATATGCATTGTCGGAGGCGGGCTCCGGGTCCGATGCATTCGCCCTCACGACGCGTGCGGTGAAGCACGGCGAGGAATATCGCATCTCCGGCCGCAAACTATGGATTACCAACGCGGCGGAAGCGGGGATCTTCTTGCTTTTCGCGACGGTGGATCCCGCAGCGGGTTATCGCGGCGTAACTTGCTTCGTTGCCGAACGCGACACGCCCGGCTTTCAGGTCGGCCAGAAAGAAGACAAGTTGGGCATTCGAGCCTCTTCTACCTGCGAGCTGATCCTGGATGACGTTCCGGCCGGAGCCAGCCAGCTACTCGGCGAGCCCGGCAAGGGATACAAAATTGCCATCGAAACGCTGAACGAAGG
>CAXUCT010000074.1:3398-7537 GCA_964249415.1 uncultured Bryobacteraceae bacterium
GCGGCATCGCCGCGCAGTTGCTGGGGCTCGCCGAGGGAGCACTCGAGCACTCGCTCCGCTACGCCCGGGAGCGCCAACAGTTCGGCAAGCCGATCGGCGAGTTCCAAGGCGTTCAGTTCGCGCTGGATGAGATGCCCACCCGCTTTGAGCCTGCTCGCTTGATGGTCTACAACGCCGCTCGCTTGCGCGATGCCGCTCAGCCTTTTGTCACGCAGGCTGCCATGGCGAAATACTTCTGCTCCCTGATCGCGGAAGAGGTAGCTTCCCAGGCAGTTGAAATCTTCGGCGGCGTGGGCTTTTCCAAGGATTACCCGGTGGAAAAGCTGTATCGCGATGCCAAGATCGGCCGCATCTATGAGGGCACCAGCAACATGCAGCGGATCACCATCGCCAAAGCTCTGCTTGACGGCGCCAATCGGCGGTAACTCCGCCTGCCCGCTCATCCGTCACAATAGAGATGGAAGAAAAATGTTTCAACGTAGTGGCGCGCTGATGTTGTGCTTGCTCGGCTCCGCGGTTCTACTCGGGGCTGCCGACGCAAAGCCGGATCCCACCCCTGAACAGATTCAGGACATTATCAAGAAGTTCACCCAGAAAGAGACCGACTTTGCCATCGCTCGCGAGAGTTACACGTACCGGCAAACTACGAAGATGTCGGAGACCGATCCTCCGGGCGGCGGTTACGAGCTGGTAGAGGAGGTGACCTTTGACGACCGGGACCGGCGCACTTCTCGCGTTCTTCACGCTCCTGTTCAGTCGCTTGAACATATCGTCATGACGGCCGAAGATGAGCAGGACTATCGCAATGTGTTGCCGTTTGTCATGACCAATGACACTGCCAATCAGTACATTGTGAACTATGTGGGACGCCAACCGGTGGATGAGATCTCCTGCTACGTGTTCTCGGTGAAGCCGAAAGTGTTGACGAAGGATCGCAAGCGCTATT
Organism: uncultured Bryobacteraceae bacterium; assembly: GCA_964249415.1. Classification (GTDB taxonomy): domain Bacteria; phylum Acidobacteriota; class Terriglobia; order Bryobacterales; family Bryobacteraceae; genus Bog-105. The sequence goes on from CAXUCT010000074.1 coordinate 4,345, forward strand.
TCGACGGCCAGATCTGGGTGGACGATCAGGATCTACAAATCGTCAAGACGTACGGGCGCGGCACTGGCCATTTGAATCGAGGCGAGGATCAGCAGTTCCCTAAGTTCGAGACTTATCGCGAGCAGATCGACGGCAAGTACTGGTTCCCCACCTATACTTACGCGGACGACACCTTGAACTTCAAAGATGGACCATCGCAGCGCATCAAGGTTGTCATTAAATACGACCAGTACAAGAAGTACCGGTTTAAAACGGAGTCCACGATTAAGTACGGCGACGTGGGCGGAACTCCGCCTTCGCAGACCCCGGCCAATTCGCAACCGCCTCCCCGGTAAGGCACGAAATGCCGATCGTGATTACGTCTGGATGCAAGACATCACGCCTGCCGCTGATCTGCTTGTGCTGCGTTCTTGATGTGGCCACCGCGGCGGACCCGGCGGCGCACGTGCGCAATTGCGGCATAGTCAACGAGCAGCTTTAGCGCGGCGGTGAACCCACGTTGGTGGGCCTGGAGGAACTGGGCGCCATGGGGGTCAAAATAGATATCGACTTACGCCAAGCGGGCGAAGGCACCGCGGAAGAGAAGCAAGCGGCAGAGAAGCTGGGCATGAAATACATCAACATCCCGTTTGCGCCTTTGTCCGCTCCTACGGACGAACAGATCGCGCGCGTGCTATCCCTTCTCACGCAGAACCCAACTAATTTAATGTTCCTACACTGCCGCCGCGGCAAAGACCGCACCGGAACCGCCATCGCCTGTTATCGCATTCAGCATGACGGTTGGGACCATCGGCGGGCGCTGGCGGAAGCCAGGCAGTACGGCATGAGCTTCGCGGAACGGGGAATGAAATCGTACATTATTCACTTCTCTCCCATTTCGCCTTTAGCGGGATCACACCCATTCAGTAGCACCGAAGTTAACTTAAGCCGAAAGGAGCTGCTCGTCGGGCACATTGACCGGAAGCGCATCGTCGCTGCTCCGCTGGAGCGGCAGAGTCAGCCGGAACCAGAAGGTACTGCCTGCCCCGAGTTCGCTTTCGATGCCGATTGAGCCACCCATAAGTTCTACCAGGCGTTTGGTGATCGCCAATCCCAGGCCCGTGCCGCCGAACTTTCTTGTCGTCGAGCTATCAGCTTGTGAAAAGCTCTCAAAAAGGCGATCCTGCTGGGCCGGGCTAATGCCTATACCGGTATCAATGATAGATACCCGAATAGCTTCCGAATGGCTGTCTGAATGCTCCCGCATCACTTTCAGGGTTACGGAGCCGCCCTGGGTAAACTTGATCGCGTTCGACAACAGGTTGAGAAGGATCTGCCGCAGGCGCGCGGCATCGCCTATCACGTCCGGGCGCAACGAATCGTCAATGGACGTATGGAGAGCAAGGTTCTTGTCCCGCGCGGCCAGAGCCACCACAGCAAGCGAGTCGCGAATGAGGAGACGCAAGTCGAACGGCGCCTGTTCCAAGCTCAGCTTGTTCGCCTCGATCTTAGAGAAGTCCAATATGTCGTTGATGACCATCATCAGGGCATCGCCCGAGCTTTGAATCGTACTCACGAATTCGAGCTGTTCCTCGTCCAAAGAGGTCGTGCGCAGCAGTGAAGCCATGCCGAGCACGCCGTTCATGGGCGTGCGGATTTCATGACTCATGACGGCCAGAAATTCACCTTTAGCGCGGCAGGCTTGCTCGGCTGCCAATTTCAAACTCTCTTCCTGCGCCAGCTTTTCGGAGATGAGCTTGGTCTGCTGTTGTACGCGCCGCCGCAGAACCAAGCCCCACATGCTGGCTAGAAGGGCGAAACCGCCCAGCAATCCCATCGATTCCAGCGCGTGTTGGAGTGTCCACCAGGATTCCCGCTCAAGCACTGTTACGTCTTCGGGGGACCGCAGAATCAGGGTCAACGTCCGCGGCACCGCCATGCCCCGCAAGCTCCCATAATGGATAGAGCAAACTCCCGTTACTCGCACCACGGCGCCGCTGCGGAATGCCGGCAAGCGGAGGCCGGTTTCGGCGGTAGCGTTGAGCAGCGTTCTGCCCGTCTGCAGCATCAGCGTCTCACCGGTTTGATTTGTCACCCGGTCGAGTACTGCAGCGTCAATCTGTATCAACTGTGAATCAAAGCCCCCCTCGAAAGCCTCATCCGCGGTGACGTGCATTGTTTTTTTTTTTGATACGGAGTCCACCTTGTTCTACACTGCATCCTGCAGCATAGGGCTGAACCCGGTAAAGCGGCCAAATCCCAGCGCATTCACAAGATCGCCCGGCCGGAGTTTAATGGCCCGGTGATTTGAAATGACAAGGGCGCCTGTCGAATCCTGAATATAAGTTGGCCCGCCAGTCATTGAGGACGTTACTACCCCGCGCACTCGGAACGGGCGATCGGGAATCGAAGAGGGCGAATACTCGAATAACTGAGAGACAGGCGTAAACGGAAGCGACTCCGGATCAGGAGAGCGCCAAACCACCCGGATCTGTTCGCGGCCAGGAACCCTGATGATGACTCCCGTAAGCTGCTTGCGCGTGTTGAAGTGGGCGCCGGCTGCCCCTTCAAGGGAGATCGACGAATTGATCAACGCATCCGCCCAGGGCGCGTCACCTACCAATTCGGCATCGAAGCGATGCACACCAGACGCAAGATGCAGCACCGTATGATCGGCTTCGTGGCTTACTGATTGCACAACTCCGCGCGTCCGCACCCAATTGCTGTCCAAGCTGCCGCTATACAAATCTTCGGAGGCGTCCGCAGCAGCGGTGGGCAGTTTGGCCCGGCTGATAACGCGCACAGCACAGTGGTCCACCTCTGGAGCAAAGAAGCCCGGGTCACTGATGCCCGTCACCTCCGCCAACTGCCCCGCCCGAATAGGTTGGGCCACGAGCTTGTGCGCTTCCACGAACGTGCCGCCCGTAGCATCCTGCAAAAACAGAAAGCCGTATTTAGGGTCAAAGTACGTAATGACCCCATGCAATCGAACGGGATAGGCACGCGAGGCCTCTTCCGCAGTGAGTGCGTGAAGCTTCCGGACCGTGGTCACCACCGGCAGGTCCTTGGCGTCGCCGTGATGCTCCACAAAGCGCGTCACTACGGCATCCACCATCTCCCAGCCGCCGGCGGCGCGAACCGGAAATCCCACCACATCCAGATTGCCGCCCGTCACCAGCGCCACCGTGCCCCTAAGATCCATGAGCCGTCTCCT
>CAXUCT010000074.1:7547-14047 GCA_964249415.1 uncultured Bryobacteraceae bacterium
CGGTGGCATCGTGGACAAACAACTTCGATCCGCTCTTGTCCGGGTAGACCTCGCCGTGTAGCCGGAGACGGTGAACGGGCGCCCAGGCAGGCGAAAGCTGATCCACGGTGCTCACTTTTTCAATGGGCAAAGTCGCTGGATCAGGAGCTGATGTTTCCGGCCGGAGATCGCTTCCGTCAAGTACCCACAGAATCGCTCTCGAGGGCCTGCCGAAAAAATCGAAGCTCGTTTCCACCACCCCGCTCACCCGAACTTCATCGTCAACCAGCGATCGCATGGTCACAGTCGATTGGTCCATCATGCGAACTTCCACCACCGTGCCACCTACTCCCATCAGGCCGGCTATGCGGTTGTTGCGGTCTGCCACTGTGCTCCGGATGACCCCTTCCACTTCCACCTTCGAGTACTGCCGCGATGCTTCGATCAGGTCGTTGAGCTTGATGCGTTGGGGCTGAGGCGCTCTTTGCGTCGATAGCCACTTCACCACCGGCTTGGCAACGATGGGCGTGTTTCCGCCCGACGCCGCGAATCCCGTTATTTCCACCAACTGGTTCAGCGGCACGCTAAAGTCGCTCGCTTCCAGCCGCACACCATTCCCTGCTTCGTCCTGCAGAATCATCACATTCCAAATTGGATCGGAAACCGTGATGTAGCCCCGGATTCGCACCAGCACCTGGCTTCGCAGCTCCTCCAGATCTAACCGGCGCAATTGTTGGACGCTTCGAATCTCGCGGGTATTCCCGGAGCGGGTCCGCCACCCGCAACTCAGCGAGAGCAGCGCCGCCGCCAACGCACACGCTGACAACACACTCCACAAGTATTTGCCGGCTAAACGTCGAGGCATGCCTTCTCTTAGGACTTATCGGACGAAGAGGAGAGATCCAATGAGCACTCCCTCACGCAATTGCAAAGCCCCCTACCACTGCCTGAACGCCCGGTGGTGGCCCAATTTCAAATTGAGCCACTACCGAACGCCCACACCTAAATCTCCTGCATTCAGCAACTTATTCCCTCCATTCACCGCTCCGTAAGCGGCCCGAATAGCCTTCTTGTGTTTAAATAAAAGGGTCTCGCGAAATGTCCGAACGGAACCTGAAAGGTGAACGGCGCCGCCGAACGTTAGATCGGCGTCTGCGGGAAACCAAGCTAGTCGTCAAGGGTGCGCTGCACACGGATCATCCGATCATGGCGCACATTATCCCCATCCGTCGTTGCAATTTGTCTTGTGCTTACTGCAACGAATACGACACCTACTCAAAGCCCGTCGCCCTCGACACCATGCACCACCGGCTGGAGTTGCTGGGCAACCTCGGAACCGGTGTCATCACGTTGAGCGGCGGCGAGCCACTGCTTCATCCGGAGCTCGATGAGATCATTCGCGGGATTCGCAACAACGCTACTCTGGCGGGTCTTATTACCAATGGCTACCTGCTGACTGCCGAACGGGTGCAGCGGTTGAACGATGCCGGCTTAGATTACTTGCAGATCAGCATCGACAATGTGATGCCCGACGAGGTCTCAAAGAAGAGCCTCAAGGTCCTGGATAAAAAGCTGCAGATCCTGGCGGAAAATGCCTCTTTCCACGTCAATATCAATTCCGTTCTGGGCGGCGGCATCCACAATCCGCAAGACGCCCTGACGGTGGGACGGCGCGCCATGGAACTGGGCTTTACATCCACTGTGGGAATCATTCACGACGGCGATGGGCAACTTCGCCCCCTAGCCGACCGCGAATACGAAGTGTTCCTTGAGATGAAGAAGCTGGAGAAAAGGCACTTCTCTCGGCTCAATTATTTTCAGGACAACATCGCCAAGGGACAGCCCAGCAATTGGCGTTGCCGGGCCGGTGCCCGCTATCTCTATGTTTGCGAAGACGGCTTGGTGCACTACTGTTCGCAGCAGCGCGGCTTCCCCGCCAAGCCGCTTGAGAATTACACGGTGGAAGATATCCGGCGCGAGTACGTCACCGAAAAATCTTGCGCCCCTCTCTGCACCGTCTCCTGCGTCCATCAGATCTCGTACTTTGACTTCTTTCGCGGAGAGCAAACGCGCGTGGTGGAGCCCGTTCCCGAAGAGCAGTTAGTCTCCATCAAAGCCGCGGGCGCTTAGCGGAATTCTCCGCTCATGCATCGCACCGGGTTGGTTGCCGATTCCCGGGTGAGGAAGCATGACCCAGGGCCGGGTCATCCCGAACAACCTGCTCGTTTCGACGCGGTGTTGGACGGCTTGGAAGCCGCTGGCCTGCTTAGCGAGATGACGCACCTCGAAGCGCGTGCTGCAACGAACGATGAACTGGCGCTGGCGCACACCCGGTCGTATATTGGCCTTGTGGAACGCGAAATATCGCAAAACCGCCGTCAACTCAGCACGGGAGATACGGCGGTCAGCGCCCATTCCGCGGAAGCTGCCAGAGTCGCCGCCGGATCGGTGTTGTCCGCGGTGGATGCAGTCTTCGCCGGTGCGGTCCCCAATGCATTTTGCGCCGTGCGTCCACCCGGCCATCACGCCAGCGCCGCGCGCGGCATGGGCTTCTGCCTTTTCAACAACGTGGCCGGGGCCGCCCGGTACGCTCAGCAGCGTCATGACGCCGAAAAAATCCTGATTGTGGATTGGGATGTCCATCATGGCAATGGAACCCAGGACATCTTTTATGCGGACAGCTCCGTGCTCTTCTTCAGCACGCATCAGTCGCCTTGGTACCCGGGCACTGGAGCTGCTGCCGATCGCGGCGAGGGTGTGGGCTTCGGCGCGACCATCAACTGTCCCTTGCCGGCGGGATCAGGTGGAAGCGAGATCTTTCACGCCTTCGAGCACTCGCTGCTTCCGCGCGCACAGCAATTCCGGCCTGATTTGATCCTGATCTCCGCGGGCTTCGACTCGCGCATCGATGATCCGCTCGGACAATTTCTGCTGACCGATGACGACTTCGCGGACCTGACCGGCACCGTAATGAAACTGGCTTCCACATGCTGTGAAGGACGGTTGGTTTCAGTTCTTGAAGGCGGCTACAGCTTGCCCGGCTTGGCGGCCGCGAGCGAAGCCCATGTCCGCGCGCTCCTGAACAACGCTTAGTTCGCCGCTCATTCGATGTGTTGGATCTGCCCGGTCGACAAGCTTGAGTCAACGCAAGGCGGCGGGTTTGGCCAAATTAGTCCTTTGATCTGATATATGCAGGCACATATGCATGGTGGTTTTATGCCGTCGAGATCGGGAATGTCTCTAAGTGGGTTGCGATGAGGAGTTGCGCTTGTGAGACCGCATTGTCTTCCTAACCTGCTTTCAACACCAGCAACTGGCTCAAGCAATTAGCTCAACGTTACTCATCGAACAACATCGACCTGCTATTCCATAGCCAGTCAGGCTTGCGCAATATCGGTCCGAGTGAAATCCTTGCCGGCGCAAAGCAGTGGCATGTCCGAAACCGATGCCACCGCATACGACATACAGTCTCCGAAGTTCAACGCGGCAGGATGTCGGCCACGCCCGAATAAGAGGAAAGCCGTCATCGCGGCATCTAGGTGTTCCTCATTGAATGGCACAACTTCGCTTTGTATACGACGCAAAAAGGCAAAGACCATCGAACGTGCATCCTGGCCCATGCGTGCGGTTAGCGCCATGGCGGCCTCCGACACCGTAGGAACTCCTACGACTGTCACCGGAGCAGCGTCAATTTTTTCAATCAATTGTTCATGGCCTGGTTCCCGGAGATGAATAGCGACTATGGCGGAACTGTCCAGAACCATACCTCAGAAACCACCCGGACCATATCCCAAAATTCGATCTTCTTCCTTGCGGCTTATCACCCGCCCCAGCTCGTCGGGCGGCATCATGGGCCACACGTTTCGCTCCAGGTAATCGCGCAGCTTCTTGCCGCTACGAGGTTTGCCGCTGCGCGCCTGAAGCCAATCCCCGCGTTGCGCCAGGGCCCGCCGGATAGCTTCTGTCTTCGTTTCATTGGCCAATCCAGCTACTTCTTTGGCGAGTTCTTCAACCTCAGTGTTTTTGATGTTTAAGGCCGTGGTGTAATATGCCGGTACTTACACCATTTTACCCGGCTATCAACAAGAATTTGCAACAGCATGATAACCTGATTGCCAATCATTCCTGAAGGAAATTCCATGTCTCACTCTAGAAATGGTCGCCGTTCGCAAGCGTTCTTTACGTGTGCTGCGATCTTCTGCTCCATCGTCTTTACCGCCCAAGCAAATGCCCAGGTTGTGATTCCGCCGGCTACACCGCAAATCGGCTCATCCAATACCGTTTCAGCCGACGCTCCCGTTTCGCGCCCCCTTACCAAGCCGTGTACAGTTGAGTTGTTCCACAATCTGGAATTTGCCGACTTCAACACAAAACCGTTCAGCTACACGCCGCCTTCTGGCTGCCCCGGACCCTGGTCGAAAGTTGTGTTTACTGCGGATTTCACCGTCACGGAAGGGCGCCAGTATGACCGCACCACCCAGTTCTTCATCGATAACGTCAACATCTTCTACGGCACCACGGCTGAACCGCGAAAAACTCTCAGTCCCTCCTGGCACGTGGAACGCGATGTAACGGATTTGAGCGCCATTTTTAAATCCGCGCAGTCCGGCCAAGCGACCTTAGGAAATCTTGTTAACCCAACGTATACCGGAATCATCTACGCGAATGCAGTGCTTGAGTTCTACCCGGCGGGGTTGCTGGCTCCTGCACTGCCTGTTCCCGACGTGGTCCTGCCGCTACCTAACCAAAGTGGTGCCGCGACCCTTAGCACTTCGTCAAGCGAGTTGACCCAAGAGATTACGCTACCCACCAACACGGAACGCTTATACCTGGACGTGATCGCCCAAAGCCAATACGTTGACGAGCAGTGGTTCCTCTGTGTACCGAACAACGTCGCGAATCAACTCCAGAGTTGCGGCAACACCGGCTTTCGCGAAACCGAAATCTCCATTGATGGACAGCCCGCCGGCGTCGCGCCAGTGTACCCGTGGATCTATACCGGTGGCGTTGATCCGTATCTGTGGGCCCCCATTCCGGGCTTGCAGACCCTCAACTTCAAACCGTACCGGGTCGATCTGACGCCGTTCGCCGGCGTCTTCTCCGATAGTAAACAGCATACGGTCGCTCTCAGCGTGTATAACGCCGATAACTACTTCCTGGTCGATGCAACTCTTCTGGCTTTCCTGGACCATCGTTCCGCTAACGTGCGCGGGGGCGTCCTCAGCAATACCCTTTCCGCAGCACCGAATCCCGTAGTGACCGAAAATCTACAGACCGCCCCCGATGGAACCATCTCCGGAACCGTGGCCGTCACGTCCGCCCGGAGTTTCTCGATTTCCGGCTACCTCGAGACCTCGCACGGACGCATTCAGACCACCGTCGAACAACAGGTGAACTTCTCCAATTCGCAGCAGTTCGTCGTGGGATCAAAGCAGTATGTTCAAAACCTGACGCAATCGAACACCGTGCACGCCAAGACCATCACGCGCGACGGTTTCCTGTCTACGGAGCAAGACAAACAGTTCTCGTACCCTTTTACGTTTGGTTTAACGGAGAACTTCAATGCGGATGGTTCTATCACGGAGCCGAACGTGAGCAACCAGAAGTATCTAGAAACGGAAACACAGAGCATCTTCGGCATTCCCATTTACAACAAGACTGTGTCGAACGAAGTTGCATCCGCCGATACCGACATCATTGCGCTTGTCAATGGCGGCTATTCACTCACCGGCCACACGGGACAAAAGAGTTCCCAGAATTATTTCACTAAGGACTCACTAGGCCTTTGCTATAGCGAAAACCTGACGGCTGCCAACAGCGTTCTGACCGGCTATTCTTACGGCGAAGCCTGTCCGGCAAACAAGAACCGGTGGTGATCCCGTAGCCCAGCAAGTTACTGGTGTACGAGAGTGCATCTGAGCCACGCACGTCAGTAAGCGGTTCCGCGCTTTTTCACAATCCTGCCGGAGCGCACGGCGGCATTAGAGTTTCCTTAGCAAAGCGTACCCTTCGCAGTCGGTCAATTAACCGGGTCGAGGCCACATCTTAGCGGTTCTGTAACACAATTCTAGTACCGTATTACAAGCTTCAGATCTCTATGAAAAAAATCGCTTGTATTACGGCTCTGCTTTTGCTGCCTTGTTGGCTTTCTGGCCAGACCTCCGCCGGCGTTGGAGCCATCAGCGGCACTGTCACTGATCCCAGCGGCGCGTCCGTCGCCGGCGCCCAGGTGGTAGTCGAAAATCCCCACCTTGGCATCCGCCGCCAGTTGATAGCTACCAGCGGGGGAATCTTCAATGCGCCTTCTCTGGTGCCTAATTCCGGGTATCAGGTAACCGTCTCTGCCCCAGGTTTTGCTCACTTCGAGAATCTTGACATCACGGTGCGCGTCGGACAGGACGTAAATGTTCAGGCCAGACTACAAGTCTCCTCGTCAACCACTCAAGTGGATGTTGTCGAACAATCGCCTATTGTTGACGAGGAGAAAACAGACGTCTCGCAGAATATCGATCAAAGTCAGA
>CAXUCT010000075.1:0-2909 GCA_964249415.1 uncultured Bryobacteraceae bacterium
AATCGGCGAAGGCGGATGCGTACTGGCCGAAAAACCACTATTAAAGCCGTTGGTCGAATCGTTTCGTGATTGGGGCCGCGACTGCTGGTGCGAGCCGGGCAAGGACAACACCTGCGGCAAGCGCTTCGATTGGCAATTGGGCGAGTTACCTTACGGCTATGACCATAAGTACACTTATTCGCACATCGGTTACAACCTGAAGATGACCGACATGCAAGCCGCGGTCGGCGTCTCGCAGTTGAAGAAGCTGCCGGAGTTTATCGAAAAGCGGCGGGCGAACTTCCGTGCATTGCGGGAGGGTTTGAAAGACTTAGAAGAGTTCTTTATCCTGCCCGAAGCGACGCCAAATTCGGACCCAAGCTGGTTCGGCTTCCCCATCGCTGTACGCCTGGATGCGCCGTTTAATCGCAATCAGGTCATCGGCTATCTCGAAGAACGCAAGATAGCAACTCGCCTGCTCTTCGCTGGTAATCTGCTCCGTCAGCCGGCGTATCAAAACATTCGGCACCGCGTTGTGGGTTCGCTCGAGAACACAGATTTCATCATGAATCAGGTATTCTGGATCGGCGTTTATCCTGGACTGACCAGCGAAATGATCGCTTACATGATTGAACAGCTCAATAACACCCGGAAGATGGCGGCGCTACCGGTGCTTTAAGTTTGACGCCTGTAGTCGCCGCGGCTGAAGTACTTTTCCACCCAAACATACAAGCAGATGAACAAGTAGCGGCTGCCCATCTCTTTCATCTTGAGTTTCGGTACGCCCGTCCGCCGGTTTCTCCACGTTATAGGTATCACTGTCCAGCTATAGTCGCGAACAATGGTTTTAAGCGGCAGCTCGACAGTCAAGTTGAAATGGGGGGAAAGCAGTGGACGGCAACCATCAATGACGGTGCGCCGATAGGCTTTAAACGCGTTCGTTGTGTCGTTCAGCTTGACGCGGAACATAGTCCGTATGAACAGGTTCGCCAAGCGATTTACTTTCAGCTTCAACCACGGATAGTCGATGACGCCGCCGCCCTTGACAAAGCGGGATCCGAACACTGCATCCCATCCTCCATTCAGCAGCTCCCAATACCGGACCACATCGCGAGAATCGTCGGATTCATCCGCCATCATGATTACTGCGGCGTCACCGGTCATATGATCGAGACCATAGATGATGGCACGCCCGAATCCATGCCGGCCTGTATTCTGCACGGGATGGAGAGTGGGCACGCGGCTCTTCAACTCCAGTAATTTCGACCAAGTAGAATCCGTGCTACCGTCATCCACGACGATGACTTCGTGCGGCACTCCGTGGAGCCGCAGCTCGACATATAGATGCTCCACGGTGGAAGCAATACATCCCTCCTCGTCGCGAGCAGGAATCACAATACTTAGAAGCCGCAAGGGAGGTTTAGATGGGTCTGGCTGCTGCAAATTCATATCGCGCCGCAACGGGAGAGCCAGCCGGGATTGTCATGCACGTGTTGAGCAATCTCCTCCAAAATCGACGCGAGGGTTCGTTTGGGCGCCCAACCAAATTCTTCCCGGGCTCTTGAGGAATCCATAACAACCCAAGGAATATCGAAAGGACGGGGACGAGAATCGGGTTCCGGTGTATGCTTGCCGAAGCGCACGTCGCACCAAGCGTTCAACTGCGCCAGCGACATGGAGTTGGCGGCACCGCCACCCACGTTATATATGGCATCGGCCGGAGGCTTACGCGTAAGCTGGGTCTGAACAAGATTGGCCAGATCTTCGGGATGGAACGCATCGCGAATTTGGCATCCGCCTCCACCGAAGCCGATGTATCGCAGCGGCAAGCGCGCGGTATGGGCATGCAACCAGTAAGAGAAAATCCCCTGCTCTGCTGTTCCGAACTGCCCGGCGCCGGCCAAAACGCCACAGCGATCAATCCAAACTGGAAAGTCGAAGGTGAGGCCGTATTCGGCAGCCATGATCTCCGAAGCAAGTTTTGTAGCGCCGTACAGCGAGATAGGTTGGCGAGTGGGAAAGATTTCAGAGATGCCCGTGCCGCTTACACCGGAAGGCAGGGACTTGCCGTCATCAAGCAAGAACGCGTGGTCGCGCTCGATCATCGGCAGACCCGCTAAGTCCCTGACCGAGTAAACACGACTGGTTCTGAGCAGCACAAATCCAGCTTTCCTCTCCCGGCAATATTCCAGAATGTTGAGCGTTCCAGAGAGATTGTGCTCGCCTAATTGCCTTGGACTCGATCGGCCATCAACGCCTGCGAGAACGCTTGGATGCGCAGCCGCGTCAATGACCCAATCGCAGGTGGGCATGGCATCTACGTCGCTGCGCATCCGCACATCGCCGTGCATGAACTGGATCCCGCGCTTTGCGAGCGCAGTCCGGTTTCCCTCAGATCCAGGTCGCAGCAGGTTATCGAGACCGACGATCTTTGCCCCGGGGAGCTCTTCCTTAAGAGCGATCCCGAGCCGGCTCCCAACAAAACCGCAGATCCCGGTAATCAGGATCCTCATTAACTCAGCCCGGCGACCGCTTTAGTTGTTGTTGCCGAGCGAACTTCCCACGATTCCACAATCTCTCGGAAAACGTCGGGCAACGTTCTTGTAATGTCCCAGCCCGGATAGTGCGCCTTCATCTTGCGTAAATCGCTGTAGTAACAGATATGGTCTCCGACGCGGTTCTGGTCGATATAGGTAAATTTCTGCGGTTTATCCGTCAGTTTCTCGACCATCGAGAACGCTTCGAGGATAGAGCAGGAGTTATCTTTCCCGCCACCGATGTTGTAGACTTCGCCACATCGGGGCGCTCGCGAGAAGGCGAGGATAAAATTTGCCACGTCTTCGGAATGAATATTGTCGCGCACCTGCTTACCCTTGTATCCGAATACCTTGTACTCACGCCCTTCGATGTTGCAGCGTACAAGATAGCTG
>CAXUCT010000075.1:2919-3317 GCA_964249415.1 uncultured Bryobacteraceae bacterium
CTCGACGCCTGAATGGTTGGGTCCAGTAAGACAGCCGCCCCGCAGACAACATGTAGGAATGCCGAAATATCGCCCGTATTCCTGCACCATCACGTCCGAAGCGACTTTGGAGGCGCCGAAGATAGAGTGCTTCGATTGATCGATACTGAAGGATTCCGGAATGCCGTGCTCATACTGCGGGTCGCTGTAATCCCAACGTGTCTCTAGCTCCTGGAGCGGGATCGTATTCGGCAGGTCGCCATAGACCTTGTTGGTGGACATGTGCACAAAAGGAGATTCTGGGCAGGCGCGACGAGCCGCTTCCAGCAGATTCAGGGTGCCCACTGCGTTCGTATCGAAGTCGTCGAACGGAATGGCGGCGGCGCGATCGTGCGATGGCTGCGCCGCCGTGTGAACGA
>CAXUCT010000075.1:3327-13646 GCA_964249415.1 uncultured Bryobacteraceae bacterium
GCCGTAGAATGCCCTCACGATCGCGTATATCAATTTCCAGATGCTGGTAATCGGCGATGTTGGTTACAAGCCGCTGGAGAGACCAGCGTGTGTCACCCTCCGGTCCGAAGAAAACTGCCCGCTGGTTGTTATCGATTCCAAAGACTCGGAAACCGTTGCGCCCCAGATGTAGGCTGACTTCGGATCCGATCAGGCCACACGAGCCCGTTACAAGTGCGTTCTTTATCTTCAAATTACTAGTTTAGAGGTCAGCGCCCGAATTTGCACATCGTCCATCAGCGCCTCCTGTCAATGAATAACACCGGGATTTTGTTGCAGATCGAAAAGGAAATGATGATTTGCGAACTGCAGGGAATTGATGATCCCACCTGCCTCAGCTAAAGGCACAAGCTCATTCAGGAAAATCGTCCTCCCGTATACAAGCGCGTGAGGGGACAGCGCCAGCAACTCCTTTTTCGTCAGTTCGCGATTGAATTTGAACGGCGCCCACGCATGAAAGTTACGGAATCCAATGTAGGCGAAGTCGTTCGGAGCACCTTGAATGTAATACAGCCGGGAACGGAGATCTGGAGCGTAGTGTACTAAGTACAGGAAATCAAGCGGGTCCAAAACAGCAATAGGGTTGGAGCCATTCGAATGAGATGTCAAAAGATTGTAGCGCTCCAGTGGACCTCCGAGGGAGGAGTTCATGTCGAAACCGGTACTTGGTTCCGCCAAATCTTCGGCCGTTCCGTGAGATCGGTGCCACAAAAGAGCGGCCGAATTCCATAAGACGGGGAGTGCCAGGAATGTGGCCAGTACTACAGCAATCCAGTTGACAGAATGCCGAAGACCGGCTGCTAACCCAATGAGCACGCATAGACCGAGTGAAGTAGTCAGAAAGTAACGGCCGAAGAAAGGTCCGCGGACAATCACAGCAAGAATGACTCCAAGTACAGGAAGGAAAAGGAAACCCAGGCTGACGATAACTTCTGGCATGGGCCCACGCGCTGTCCTAGGGCGCGAGCGTTCTGAATCGCGGAAGCCTCGGACATTTGCGATTGCAAACAGAGCGACCGAGATCAAGATTACAAAGATGCAGGGAGCCACAAGATAGACGTAAAAGCCTGAGAGGGCACCAACGCTAGGCGGGAAAAGGCTCTGGTAATCGGTGTTAGTAGCGTATTTCCGGTAAGAGAGGAGTAAAGGCACGTAGAATGCGATCGCGATGGAGACCGGTGCAGCCATAGAGATCCACATGGGCCAGCGAATCCGGCGCCCTTGCACAAAGTGCACAACTTCGAAAACGGCGAACGGAATGCAAATCAGGATCGCGTAGCAATGCAGCAGGAAGGCCGCCAGGAGACAAACGCTGAACAGTAACAGCCACCTCCGCGGCCGTGAAGTTCCAATCGCTGACTGCCAACACACAAACGCCAAACCGCACATGCCCAAGACTATGCCATGCGGTCGCGCTTCATACGCGTAGTAATAGGCACCAGTCACCATCGGAAGTAGCATCGCCACCGATGCCGCTAGCCAGCCGCTGTAACGGTACACGATACTGTAAATGCACAGACATAGCACCCAGAAACCGACAATCTCCGGCGCCCGCATTCCGATTAAGGTCTCACCTAACAACGCGATCGAAACTTTAGTGACTAGAAAAAACAGCGGAGGATTAAAATCGGCGCCCTGGCGAAGCACCTCCAGAACCGAATGCATTGGGAGTCTGCAAATGTCACGCGTGGCAAACTCATCGAACCAAAAGTACTTCTGTGACGAACGCAAGTAGGTCACAAGAAAATAGAAAAGCGAAAAAAGAATTGGCGGAAGATAGGTGAATAATGTTGACAGGCGAGTTCGTCTCTCCCGTCTTGTTGGCCTGACCTGAGCTTCAACAGCAGACATTTATTGAGTTTATATCTCAAACGGTCATTACCCAAGCATCAGCATTCGCGTTGGTATGCTTGAGTGTTGAAAAGTTCGACCGTCTTCCGGTGAATCGATATCTCCGATGAAAGTAGCCCAGCCGGACGAATCAACAGAGCTTTCGCGTTTCCCTGAATCCATCGCGCGGTGGATGGATCGGTTCACCGCTTTCTGGAGCTATCCTGTGCTCCAGCTCATCTGGATTCGAGTTACATTATTGTTACTTGTAACCGGGTTCTGCCTTGCACGCGCGTATGTGGGCCTGATGGGGACGCAAGGCTATTCGCATGATGCCTTCATGCTGCTCGACGGCGCATGGCGCATGCTGAATGGGCAACGTCCTCACATCGATTTCTATAGCCATGTCGGGGTGCTAACGTATGCTCCCACGCTGGTGGGCTTTTGGATCACCAATGGCATGCCGGCCGCGTTCGGGTATGGCCAAGCTGTCTCAGGCCTACTCCTAGGCGCCTGGGCCTATCTGCTGTGTCGCAAGCGGTTAAACGATGTGTCTACCGTGCTGATGTGCTTGGCTGTAGCTATGATGACGGCTGCTCCCTCAGCATTGGGATTTCAACCGCTGGTCGTCGTCAGCGCCATGACATACAACCGCTGCGGTTACGCTATTTTCGCTCTCATCCTTGTGGAAGCGTTAAGCGAACCGAAACAGGACAGGGAAGCAAGTGATTTCTGGGGCGGCGTCTCGACGGGGCTCGCGCTATCGTTCCTGTTATTTCTCAAAATCACTTACTTTGTCTTCGCACTATTTTTCCTGGCTATTGTGGCTCTGTTGCGCGCGCGCACCCAAAGAAGTTGGGCCGGGCTGCTAGCGGGGTTTGCCGCCTTCTCAATTGTTGTCTGCGCCTATTTCGGTTTCAACTTGAAGCCGATGTTCAGCGACCTGGCAACCGTGGCGCGTTCCAAACACCTGAACCTTAACTGGTACGCATACGACGTTATCGTTGAACTGGCGGGCGCCGTCTCGGTGTTGAGCCTGATGGGCGCCGCGGTTCTGGTGCTCACAAACAAACGTGGTTCCGCAAAGGTTATCGCTGTTGGCGGGCTAACCGTCTCGGTGATCGGGGTGGTTATGATTCTGGGCAACTATGAACAGAGCGGATTTCCGCTGACCGCTTTCATGGCCATCATCGTGGCAAATGCCGTTACAGCTAGCGCACAGCCGCTGCGGGGCGCCGGTCAAGCACTACAGATCTTCGCGCTGCTGTTGAGCAGCGTTTTCGTCCTGGTGTTTCTCGGCACTGACGCGATCACAATGCCCTACGCACTGGCAGTGAAGCTGATCAAAGCTCCCCAAGCAAGCGGATTGATGTCGCCTACGCTTAGGACATTTGTGCCCGTCGACGTCGACCGAGCCTATGCCAATTTCGTCAATGACGGACTACGACTGGTGTCCGAGTACAGAAGGCCTGGCGAAAGCATCATGTCACTAGATTTCACGAATCCGTTCTCATACGGTTTAAGTGCGAAACCGGCTCCTGGTGGCACGACAGTACTCCAGTTCAGGACCACATTCGATTCCAAGTGGAGGCAGACCGCAGAATCCCTATTCGGGTCTGCAGACCTGGTGGCACTCCCGAAGCCAGGCGCATTTTCGGATATCAGTCTTGAATCCAGTATTGTTCCCATTTACGGCTCATATTTAGAAAGCCATTTCAGGCTAATTGGACAGTCTGCCTACTGGAAGCTGTACCGGCAAAACAAAGGGACATGACGCCAAGAGCAATGGGAATTTAAAGTTAAGAATTCACTGCGTCTTTAACCTGCTTCAGGCCGTGATGTGGCTCGGTATCTTTGGATTTCGGCAAACCGCGTTTATAGATCAGCTGCCGCAAGGACGGAATACTCGCATACGGACTGTCTATCGAATCGATCATGACCGGTTCGTCTTTGCGAACAGGAGTGCGGATCACCTCGCCTCGCATGAGTTCGCGACAAGAGATCTGGCCCTGTTGCAACGGTATGGCAAGATAGACATCCTCATCGCTCAGGATGTGGCCTTCCGGCATGTCGCGTCTGGCGTACACGCCTCGCACGAGGGAATCCAGATATTCGATCTCTTTTTGGGGCGGCATGCGCTTCTGGGTTCCAGAAGGTCCGCACATCTCCTTTGCCTTGTGGAAGGCTTTGAACCAGGTGTCCACCTGCTCAGGGCGAGAACAGTAAGGAGAAACAGGGATGCCGTCAGCTTCAATATCAATATGCCGTTCGAAGGTTCTTGCGCCTTTGGCATAAGCGATGAGCATTGAGAACATCCAATCGGTGCATTCGTGAGTCGAAAAACCGATGGTCAGCGACGGATAGCGCGCCTTGAGGAAATCGATCTGGTTCATCTCCAACTCACGATCCTCTGAAGGATAGATGGAAACGCAATGATTAATGGCCAGCGGGATATTGCGATTTTGGAAGAACGTAACCAGATCATCAAGATCTTTCATTGAAGAGCCGCCAGTGGAGACAATCACCGGCTTTTTAGTGCTCGCCATCTTTTCCAGGAGAACCCAGTCGTTGAGGTCCGAACTGGCGATCTTTAATATTGGAATGCCCAACTCAACGCATAGCTCAACGGAGCGCTCATCAAAAGGTGTTGCCATGGGCATGCAACCGCCCGCGCGAATAGCTTTCACCAAGACGGCGAAATCGTCGTCCGTGAGTCTGGTATCCAACGTCTTCTTGATATAACGAATATCCGTACGATGACGGAAATCGGAATGAACGAATGAGTTAACGTCACGGAACTGCAACTTCAAAGCAGCACGAACATTATTGAAACGGACTACCTGAGCGAAAGCATTTACCATCTTGAGGCCACGATCCAATTTGCCCCAATGGTTGTTGGCCATCTCCAAAACGAAAAGATCTTCAAAAATATCGCGGTCGATCATGACATCTCCATAGCTGCGGCAATTCGCATCAATTCACTTAATCTGTTCAGGTTCAAACATTCGGGATACGAGGCATTCGGTTCGCCGTAGCCGTACGCCACGATCGCGGCCGGCATAGCTACTTCTATGGCGGCCCGATAGTCCTCGAAGGTATCCCCGACATAGAGGCACTCACCCACGGCAAGGTGATACGTTTGCAGTACGTGTTCGAGCATCTCCGCTTTCGACCCAAAAGCAGGAATTCTAGTATCGCGGCAGACGACATCTGCAAACAGCTCCCGAAGGCCAAACCGTTGGAGAATCTGGCGTGTAGCAGCCTTCGGCTTATTTGTGACTACGAAAAGCTGCAGGCCCGCGTTGTGCAAGGCTCTGAGGGTTTTGTCAGCATGTTCCGCCAAAATCGTCTTTTCCCAGCCAGCGCTATCGTACGATGACCGAAACGCCTGCTCCAGGCGGAAAAGACGCTGCTCATCCGCGTCCGCCAAAAGCTGCGAAAAGATTACACGAATCGGCGGTCCAACCAGGGGCCGCAACTCCCGGACCCGGGCAGGCAGGCCGCACTTCGCCAACGAGGAATCGACTGAGAATTCGATTCCGGGCAACGAATCAACGAGAGTGCCGTCTAGATCGAAAAGGACATTGCGAGTCTGCATCCAGATCACTCATTGGAGAGGCTTGATGAAAAGGTTAGACTGCAGCTCTTCTGGCTCGAGAAACGGGAACATGTCTTCGAGAGCCGGAGAAATAATGGTGCCGTCCGGCATCTGCCGCGGCTTTAGACGTGGTTCGAACTCCTGTTTGGGGTCGAGCATAATTTCACACACAGCAGGACCGGGAGCGTCGAGCAATTCCCAGAACTTGGGCATGTCGTTCAGACCGGTAATACAGGCGGACCGAATGCCGAAAGCCTCACCCACTTTCACGTAGTCGGGAAAAGAGAGGCCGCTACCAGGTCCCACACCAATCAGGTGTCCGAAGAAGTTAGATTGTGTCTGTCGAATTGAGAGATAGCCGCCGTTGTTCAACACCAGCACCTTGACCGGCAGCTTCTGGTAGGTGAGCGTTTGCAACTCCTGTATATTGAGCTGCACGCTACCATCTCCGGCCAGGCAAATCACTCGCTGGCCGCCCCGAGCTATTGCCGCTCCAACTGCAGCGGGAAGATCGTACCCCATGGAAGCAGATCCGGAATTTGAGATAAGCCGCTGCCCCTTCTTGAGGCGGCTGACCTGATAGGGAACAATGCAGGCAGCGGCATTGCCGCAAACCACCACGTCATCGGAGCGCAGGCCTTCGAAAAGAAGCTCGACGAAGTAATAGGGATTTAGCGGCGACACAGAACGCCGCTGCCGATCCTGCACGACGGGATAACGTGCAACGCGCTCCTGGCACCAGGAGAGCCATTCCCGGTGTGCCTCCGTGGGTTGCCAACCTTTGAGCTGTGATGCGAGTTCTGCCAGAAAAATTTTCAGATCGCAGTGGATGGCAAGATCCGGCTGGATAATTGGCTTATCCAGTTCGGCAGGATCTACATCCACCTGGATTTTGAAGGCTTCACGGGCAAATGCTTTCCAGTTGTAACTCACCTGCCTGATATTTAGGCGTGAACCGAGCACCAGCAGGACGTCCGAGTTCTGCACCGTGAAGTTCCCCGCACGCTCTCCGATGCTTCCAGGCCGGCCGCAGAACAGAGGATCGTCCGAAGCAATAAGGTCGTGGGTCCAAGCGGTCGCAACCGGCAGGCCAAGAGTACGGATTATATCGTCGAACTCTTGTACCGCGCCGGCCGCGCGAACCCCAGTGCCGGGCATAATGACAGGCCGCTTCGCGTCTCTCAGCTTCTCAATGACCTGTCGGCATTGAGACCGCACTTGTTCAAGATTCCAAGTGACATCGTCTTCCCCGGGATCGTAGCCGGACAGTGTCGTTGGATCAATTTTGGCGGCCTGAACATCGACGGGCAGATCAAGCCAGCAAGGGCCGGGCCTACCGGAGCTGGCGAGATGGTAGGCCTTCTCCAGGTGATATCGGATAGTGGACGGGTCCGACACAAGCACGGCATATTTCGTGATGCCCTTGACCATGCGGACAATGTCCACTTCCTGATCGCCTAGCTGACGGATGTTCTCTATTCCACGTACGCTGGCACAAGTATCACGGCGGACCTGTCCCGAAAGGATGAGCATGGGAACGGAGTCCGTATAGGCGCCGAAGACGCCGTTCAACGCATTCACGCCACCGGGTCCGGTTGTGACGTTGACCACGCCCACTTCGCCTGTCACGCGGGCGTAGCACTCGGCGGCGATGGCGCATGCCTGCTCGTGGTGATTGCAGACGAACTGGAGGCGCCCCTCACTTCCGATGGACTCGTTTAAGTGCATCGCGCCGCCGCCGGTGACCATGAAAATGTGCTTCACGCCACGGTCCGCCAAAAAGCCGATTACGTAATCAGAAAGCTTTACCATTCGTGAAAGGTTACTTTTGGCGGGGCAGCTAGCCCCTATTTCTCCGCACCACGTGAGATCGGAGTAAGCCCGTCCAAGCCTCGATTATAGCCAAGACTATGAATGTCGGGCCCCGGTCCCGCTGCCTAATGTCTCGATAAAAAATAGTGAACCGCCGGCGTGACAATGAGTGACAACGCCATGGATGCGAGGATACCGCCGATGACAGCAATGGCCAGCGGTTGAAGCATCTGAGATCCGGCGCCGACGGCAAGAGACAGCGGAATCATACCCGCGATGGTCGCGAGCGCGGTCATCAGGATAGGCCGGAGCCGGCGTTCACCGGCTTCAATCATCGCATCGCGCGGCGCCGTACCTTCGGCGCGGAACTTTTGGTCAGCGTCGAGCAGCAAAATGCCATTCTTAGCCACGATGCCGATGACCATGATTAAGCCCATGAAGGACGAGATATTGAAGGTGGTGCCTGTCAAGAAGAGGGCGAAAAAGACTCCAGAAGTGGACAGCAGCGCGGACGAGAGGATGGCGATAGGCGCGGCGAATGTTCCGAACTCAAGCAGCAGGACGGTGAAGACCAAGACCACGGCAGCGGCAAGAACCAGCAACAGGTCGTGGAAAGACTGCTGTTGTTGCTGGTAGAGCCCGCCATATTCGACGCGGATGGCAGACGGAATATGAAGGGCGGCTACTTTCTTTTGGACCAAGGCGATGCCTGTGCCGAGGCTCATACCCTCCAGGCGGCCAGTCACCGCGATATCGCGCTGGAGATTCTCGCGGCGAATCTCGAGTTGGCCCGGGTCGTTCTGAATAGTTGCCAATGTACCGAGCGTCGCAATCTTGCCGGTTGAGCTGACCAGCAAAGTGTTACGGATGGAGTCGAGCGAAGCCCTGGTTTCGGGCGGGAACGTGACGCGGAGCGTATAGGGGCGATTGCTCGCGACAATGGGCGCGGTGGCAGGCTCACCTTGAAAAATGGCGCTAGCGTCAAGCTCCACTTCTTGAGGCGTGAAGCCGGCGCGCGCCGCTACAGTCTGATCGACCATGAACGTAATAGCTGGACCGCTAATCGTGTTTTCCACCCCGTTCTTTACGTCTTTAACGGCGGGTATGCTTTTAATCGCGTCTCCGATCTTGGGGGCCCACGTTTTCAGAAGATCCAAGTTTTCAGAGAACAGTTTGATTTCGATGGGATCCGGCGAACTCGTAAGGTCACCGATCATGTCTTCGAGAACCTGGTGAAAGTCTGTGTCGAGTTGTGGGAATTGCTTGTTGACGCGGTCGCGGATATCGGCGATGACCTCGTCCACGCCGCGGCTGCGGTTGGATTTAAGCATCACGGAAATATCGCCGGTGTTGGCTTCCGTTACGGTAGCGAGACCAAGCTGCAGGCCGGTACGGCGCGAGGTGCTTTGCACTTCCGGGATGGAGTGAATGATGTTTTCGACTGATACTAGAACCCGATTGGTATCCGCAAGGGAAGAGCCCGCGGGCATAAGGTAATCCAGCACGAAACCGCCCTCGTCCATGGCTGGAAGCAGATCGGAGCCAAGCATGCGGTAGCAGAGGAATGAGACAACAATTAGCGCGACGCCGAGCACGGCAAGAATGAGCGGCCGCGCCACAGCGGCCTTTATGGCGCGTTCGTAGAGGCGCGTGAGGCGGCCCATAATGCCCGTGGTGGCCACCTCGTGCTGAGGCGGGCGCCGGCTCGGAGCAGCCGAAGGTGCCCCGCCCGGCGTGACTCGATGAGATCGAAGCAGCAGGTAGCTCAACGCCGGCGTCCAACTCAGCGCGAGACCGAGCGACGTGAGAAGGGCCACGGCAACGGTAACGGCAAGCGCGCGGAAGAATGTGCCGGTCACGCCAGTAATGGTTACCAGCGGCAGAAACACCACGATGGGCGTAATTGTGGAACCAACCAGCGGCACCCGAATTTCACGTAAGGCGCTACGAATGGCGTCCGCGCGGCTCTGCCCTGCATCGCGGTGCAATACGATGTTTTCGACCGCCACAATCGCGTCGTCAATGACCAGGCCCACAGCGGCGGCAAGTCCGCCCAGCGTCATCAGGTTGAAGCTCTGCCCCATAGCACGCAACACGATGAAGGTGATGGTGATGGTGACCGGGATAACCAGCCCCGCCACGACCGAGCTTCCCCAATCGCGCAGGAAGAGCACCAGGATGATGGCTGCGAGCACGATGCCGATCAGAATCGCGTCCCGCACGCTACTGATGGAGGCGCTTACAATCTCAGATTGGTCGTAGAAGGGCTGCAACGAAATACCCGCCGGCAAGCTGCGGCGTAGATTGTCAATCTGCGCGTGAACTCCGTTCGCGACCGCGACCGTGTTGCTGTCCGGTTGGCGATAGATGTTCAGCAGCACCGCGGGCTTGCCATTCGCCGTCACGATCGTGTAAACGGGCTTCACCGATTGGCTGACGGATGCGACATCGTTGACTGTGATGGGCACGCCGGCGGCAGTTGTCTTAACAACGATGCCGCCGATCTCGGCCGGCGTATGTGCCTGCCCACTGACCAAGCCGAGCACGAGCTGGTGATTCTGTTCTAGAAATCCAGGTGAATCGATCAGATTACTTTTCGAGACCGCATCAACAAGGTTCGGAACCGTTACTTGCGTTTCCACCAGTTTCGCCGGATCCGGTTGTATCTGAAACTCTGGCTCCTGACCGCCTTGTACGACTACTGTGGAGAGGCCGGGAATGCGGTTCAATTGCGGCTTGACACTATACGTTGCGAGTTGCCAAAGCTTAGACTGCGGTACCTTGTCCGAAGTCATGCTGTAGCCCATGATGGGAAACGCCGCGAACGTCAAACGATTGGTAGTGACGACGGCTGTAGAAGGCAGCGTGGTCTGGACGCGTGCAAGCGCGGCATTTACGATGTCAAGCGTCTGGAACATGTTGACGTTCCAGTTGAAGAAGAGATCGATTTCAGCTGACCCGCGGCTGGTAATGGAGAGAATGTGATCTAAACCAGGAACGGAATTGATCACCTCTTCAAGCGGCCTCGTCACTGTGACCT
>CAXUCT010000075.1:13716-13969 GCA_964249415.1 uncultured Bryobacteraceae bacterium
CGGGAAGTTGGTGGAGGGGAAAACGGCAATCGGAATACTGAACGCCAGGAAAACGCCGAAACAGGAGAGCGCCACGATGATGAAGAGGATAGATTTTAAGTGTCGAGCAGTCCAATGCTCGCCTTGCTCTTCGCTTACGACGGGCTCTTGAACGGAATACGCACTCACTTGTTGTCGTCCCCGGCGTCTTTTTTGGCATCAGGCTTCGAGATCTGGATTTTGGCTTTGTCATCCAAGCCGAGCGCCCCTTGCG
>CAXUCT010000076.1:0-8871 GCA_964249415.1 uncultured Bryobacteraceae bacterium
GCTCTTCCACGTCCCACCCCAACCGTTGCAACAGAGCGTGCCGCGCCGCGGCCAAGCACGTGAAATTCGCCATCGTTGCGCCTGTTACGAATCCGGCCGAGCACGAAGGGGGAAAGCCAAATACATCATTCAGCCAGGCAATAACAACTTCCTCTAACTTTCCTGCTACCGGGGACATCACACTCAAAGCAGCGTTCTGATCCCAAGCGCCTGCCAGCCAATTGGCCGCGAGTGCGGCGGGCAAGGTGCCTCCTGTTACGAATCCGAAATAGCGCCCGCTCGTCGAGACCACGGTTGCTGCCGAGCCCACCTCGTCCAGAAGCGAAAGCACCTGTGCGGGATCGCAAGGACCGTCGGGCAAAGGTTCTTGAAACTTTGCCAGGGCTGCGATATCCTCCGGACGCGGGGTCACACGCCGCGTTGGGATTTCACACACGTAATGCCCAGCTCTTTTGGAGGCGTCGTTGAGCAGTTCTTCCATCCGTTGATTATTATCCGGCGACGCTGACAGTGTCGACGAATTTGGGCTGTCGCGCGCAACTCTCAATGGACACGACGGAGCCAGATGCTAGCGCCGCCGTTCTTCAAAAACAACGGTAGGATCTCTCTCAGACGGTCCGGGAATTTGCGACTGGCGTAATGATTGAAAAACAGTACCTCAAATGATGGGTTGAACGCCAGGAACGCTCGCAGCACGTACGCCTCGTTCCAAGAGCGATTTTCTTTCACTATCCAATCGCTAGGATATTCAAACGGATAAGGAATGTCGTGGACATGCACCAAGACGCCGGGCGCCAAGGCGGGAAGTACGTTGAAGATCAAGTAATTTACATCGCTACCCATTTTGGAAACGTGCGTGGAATCGATGAACAAAATGTCGTTTGCCTCCAAGGCTCGGAATGTATCGACAGGAATATTTTGTACCCGCTGAGGAAGCACTGCCTTCCGATATGGAGATGCCTTCGGCAACAGCGCTTCGAGAGTCTCAGGATAAGGATCGATGAAAGTTAACTGGACCTCGCTGTTAAGAATTGCATCATTGATATCGATCATCAAGCAAGAGGAGAAGCCACTACCAACTTCGATCACGCGCTTAGGCCGAAACTCCGTCATCATGAGCGCCAACAATATTCCGTCGCCGTAAGAAAATGCTGGATTTTCGTAGTAGTAGTGGAATTGCTCGGACTTTGTTGGGCTGAAAGGAATCAGGTGATAGTGTTTACCCAGCCTCTCAAGAAGGCTGACCATACGATCGCGATCAAGGTCGATGCCTGAGTTCGTGGGAAGTTCCAGCTCCTCAAAGCCTTTAACGATCTGTAGAACGTGACTGTCCAGCGGATCAACTATGGGCGAATAGAAATGGCCTGGCGGCACCCAGGTGTCGACAGCGTGGCCTAGATTTGATTGATCATTACGACCCAAGCGCAACAACCCTTCAACTCGCCTAGATGTTTCAGATTGAAGCCGCCTCCAAAGCGCTTGATACGAAAGCTTCATGTCCTTGTAGGTCACGTTGGTCCAACCTACTCATGCCGCAGTGCGATCATCGGTTCAACTCGGGAGGCTCGCCTGCGCGCAGATAAGTGGATAGAGACTCGCAATCGCTCCCATCAGAAAGCTTGTCATGGAAGTCAAGATCGGACCGTCTGGCGACATGATTTTCAAAGGCGACCTCTGTCCCTCCCTATGCTTTTTCCCGGAAGATCGTCTCACGTAAACTCAGTCGCAACAGCCGCCGTAATTGATCTTCATTCAGGTTTGCTGGCGTGAAAAGTTTGTTCAGCGCTAAGCCGTCCACGGTGGCGGTAAACTCCAACATCCGCCGATCTCTGTCCGCAAATGTCACGTCCGCCATTTCCGGGAGGAGTTGACTAAGCTCTGTCATCACACAGCGCAGCACCATGGCTGAGTGCAAAGCCGACAGCCGCTTCTGTTTGTGAGGATGCCGGATGACATACATTTTGAATTCTAAGTTAAGAAGAGTGCGCTGTCGAACGCGGAGTAGCGTAACGAGATTATCGGTAAGAGCTTCAATGCGTTCGTCTGTTGTGACAGCTGCATTAAGACGGGGAAGGACCTTTTTCTTATCCCGTAAAATATTTTCTTCGAAGATGGCGAAGAACACGTCTTCCTTATCCTCGAAGTTGTCATAAAACGCACCTCTGGTCTTTCCCGCTCGACTCGCAATGTCTTCAATGCGGGTCTGCTCAAAGCCATCTCGGGCAAAAACGATGCGCGCTGCACGGATCAACTTCTTGCGTGTAACCTGGGCCCGCCTCTGTTTTGGCGCTGTACCGTCCAAGGCAGAGTTACTAAGATTACAGAACTTCATTTGAATCGTTTATCAGGATCTCCGCATCTGCTGCAATAAGCATACAGAAAAGATACAGCAATGTATATTTGTTTGAAGCAAAAGCTAGACTAACATCCGGAGGAGCGCATTTGGAGCAGCAGGCGTTATCACAAAAACTGGAATCGAGCCGCGTAAAAGCCTTGCGGTCGCGTGTAATCAGTGCCGCCCTGGTGTTGGTGTCCGCTGCCTTATCTAGCTGTGGACCCAAGCCAGCGGCTCCTGCTGCCCAGATGGGACCTATGCCCGTCTCAGTCGTCAAGGTGCGCCAAGCCGACGTCCCGCTCACGGGGAACTGGGTCGGCACCTTGGACGGCTACGTGAATGCGCAGATACAGCCCCAGGTGAGTGGCTATCTCATTCGCCAAAATTACCGCGAAGGCTCAACCGTCCAAAAGGGGCAAGTTCTTTTTGAGATCGATCCCAGACCGTTTCAGGCGCTAGTAGACCAGGCCAAAGGACAGGTTGCCCAGGCGGAGGGGCAGGTCTCGCAAACACAAGCCCAGGTGGCACAAGCGCAGGCTCAGCTTGGTCTCGCGCAAATTAATGTGAAGCGCGACACACCGCTGGCGGAGGCAAGGGCTGTGGCCCAAAGTCAACTGGATACCGACAAGCAAACGGCAGACACGCAGCAAGCGTCGGTTCATTCGGCGCAGGCATCGGTCACATCCGCCGCGGCGTCGGTCGCTTCCGCGCAAGCAGCACTGGCGACCGCGAATCTGAATCTTGGATTTACGCAGGTGCGCTCATTGATTACCGGCGTGGCCGGTCAGGCCACGACGCAAGTCGGCAACCTCGTGAGCACGCAGTCGGTCCTCACCTCCGTCTCGCAGCTGGATCCGATCAAAGTTTACTTTTCGATCAGCGACGCGGAGTATCTCGCTCTGACGGCACGTGCGCGGCAAGTGGGTGGCGACCTGCTGCGCGGGTCGGCCGCCGTGCCGCTCACGCTCACTCTGGCGAACGGAGAGGCGTATCCTCACCGGGGCCACATTCAGTTTATTGATCGGCAAATGAACCAGCAGACGGGCGCCATCCGCATTGCGGCACTTTTCCCCAATCCCGGTAATGTTCTGCGGCCCGGCCAGTTCGGCCGTGTTACGGCGCAAACGCAAGTGCGGCAAGGCGCCTTGCTGGTCCCTCAAATCGCAGTCCAAGAGGTGCAGGGACTGGAACAGATCTACACCGCGGGCGCGGACAGCAAGGTTCATATTGTAAACGTGAAACTTGGACCTCAGTATGGGAACTATTGGATTGTTGATAGTGGCGTGGAGCCCGGTGTGAGCGCCATCACCGACAATTTGCAGAAGCTCAGGGAGGGCGCTCCCGTTTCTCCGCACCCCGCCGCAAGCGACGCCGCCCCCACCTCTACGACCAGTCAGGCGGCGGGAAACTAACCATGTCGAAGTTCTTTATCCGGCGGCCTATTGTCGCCATCGTGATTGCCATCGTCACCGTAATTCTGGGCTCGATCTCGATGTTGACTTTGCCGACCGCGCAATTTCCCGATATCGTTCCACCCGAAATTCTGGTGCAGGCCACGTACGCCGGCGCCGACGCCAGGACCTTAGAGCAGGCCGTCGCCACGCCGATTGAGCAGCAGATGAACGGCGTCGACAACATGCTTTACATGTACTCGGTGAACGCGAACAACGGCCAGTCCACCGTGTATGTCGATTTCGATGTAAAAACAAATCCGGACACCGACCAGGTGCTCGCGCAGCTCCGCGTTTCGCAAGCGCAAGCGCAGCTTCCTCCCCAGGTGAACACCTCTGGATTGATCATTGAAAAATCTTTGACGTCGCCGCTGATGCTGGTGGCGCTGTCCTCGAAGAGCGGTAAGTTCGGGGCGGACTTCCTCACCAATTACGCCATCATCAAGCTGCAGGACGAACTCACGCGCGTGCCGGGCGTCGCTCGTATTCAAGTCTTCGGGGGTCAGTACGCCATTCGAGTATGGGTGAATCCCGACCAGCTGGCCAAGCTGGGCGTTACCGCGACGGATGTGATCAACGCCCTGCAAGTGCAAAACAATGTGAATCCTGCCGGGCAGGTAGGCGCCGAGCCGGTTCCGCTCGGTCAACAGTTCACATACACCGTGCGTACACAGGGCCGCCTGGTGACAGCGGAACAGTTTGGCGATATCATCATTCGCGCCAACGCCGATGGTTCGATTCTGCACCTGCGCGACGTGGCGCGCGTTGAACTGGGCACTCAGGTTTACAACCTGACTGCTCGTTACAACAATGCTCCCTCGGGAGTGTTGGCCGTTTACCAGCTGCCGGGCTCGAATGCGGTGGCCACTGCCGCGGCCGTCAACCTGCGGATGAAGCAACTCTCGGCCAATTTCCCGGAAGGCATTCAGTACAGTGTTCCGCTCGATACCACTAAAGCGGTCACGGCCGGTATCCACGACATTGTGGTGACGCTGGGCATCGCGCTGGTGCTCGTGATCATCGTGGTCTTCATTTTCCTGCAGGGCTGGCGCGCCACCTTGATCCCGCTGCTGGCGGTGCCGGTTTCGCTTATTGGCGCGTTTATTCTATTCCCCTTGCTCGGGTTCTCGATCAACACGCTCTCGCTGTTCGGTCTGGTGCTGGCGATTGGTCTGGTTGTAGACGATGCCATTATCGTGGTCGAAGCGGTGGAGCATCACATCGATGAAGGAATGACGCCGCGCGACGCTACGGTGAAAGCGATGGAGGAGGTGGGCGGACCCGTGGTGGCGATTGCTCTTATTCTGGCGGCGGTGTTCATCCCGACAGCGGCGATTCCTGGAATTACCGGCCGCTTGTATCAGCAGTTCGCGATCACGATCGCGATCTCGGTGCTGATCTCCGCCTTCAATGCGCTCACGATGAGCCCGGCTTTGGCTTCACTGCTTCTGAAGCCGAAGGACAAGAACCGGCGCCGTGGACCACTGCGCGTCTTCTTCGATGGTTTTAATCGTCTGTTCGGTCGAACCACCGATGCTTTCGTCTCTACTTCGGGCGTGATGCTTCATAAGGCGGGCATTAGCATGGTGGTATTAGCGGTAATTGCCGCGCTTGCGGTCTTGATGGCCGGACGGCTGCCCACCGGCTTCCTTCCGCAGGAAGATCAGGGGTACATGTTTGTCGCGATGCAGCTGCCCGATGCGGCTTCGCTGCAGCGAACCGATGCGGCCACCCAACGCGTGACTAGCGCGCTGCTGAAAACGCCCGGCATCGAGGGAGTTATCGGCGTGAATGGTTTCAGTTTGCTGACGCAGACGCAAAGCACCAATACCGCCTTCTTCTTCGTTTCGCTTAAGCCATGGGACGTGCGCAAATCGAAACAAGAGCAGTTTGCCGCCATCCAGGGCAGCCTGCAGCAGCAGCTGGCAGGAGTGTCCTCCGGCCTTGCGTTCTCGTTCCCGCCGCCCTCGATTCCTGGTCTGGGAACTTCGGGAGGCGTGACCATGATTTTGCAGGACCAGTCCGGCAACGACGATCCCACTTATCTGACGAAGAACCTGTTCGCGTATCTGGGCGCTCTCTCGAAGCGGCATGAAATTGCGGCGTCGATTCCTTCCTACCTGCCGGCGGTGCCACAGCTTTACGCTGATGTGGATCGGGAAAAGGCCGCTCAACAGCAGGTTGATTTGGGAAGCATCTACACAACGATGCAGACCTTTATGGGCGGCTACCTGGTGAACTACTTCAACCGCTTCGGCCGCCAATGGCAGACCTACGTCGAGGCGGAAGGCAATACCCGTACGAACATTCAGAACATCAATCAGTTTTATGTTCGCAGCGCCAATGGCAGCCAGGTGCCCCTAGGCGCCCTGGTCCATACCAAGCAAATCACTGGTCCGGAGTTCGTCCTGCGCTTCAATGAATACAACGCAGCTCAGCTTAATATCGTCGGTGCGTCGAGCTACAGCTCCGGTCAGGTGCGTGCCGCGCTAGAACAAGTCTTCCACCAGACCATGCCCGCAGGCATGGGCTTCTCTTATCAGGGAATGAGCTTCCAGGAGCAGCGCGCCGCCCAAGGCCTTCCCGCCTGGGTCGTCTTCGGCCTCTCGCTCCTGTTTGTCTTCCTCATTCTTGCCGCTCTGTATGAAAGCTGGACGCTGCCTTTCAGTGTTCTGCTCAGCACCCCCGTCGCCATCTTGGGCGCTTATCTCGCGCTTACGCTGCGAGCCTTCGAAAACGACATCTTCGCCACCATCGGGCTCATTATGCTGATCGGTCTTTCCGCCAAGAACGCCATCCTGATTGTCGAGTTCGCCGTGGCGAATTACAAAAAGGGCGAGAGTATCTCCAAGTCTGCTCTCGATGCGGCCCGCTTGCGCTTTCGCCCCATCGTCATGACGGCTCTGGCCTTCATCTTCGGATGTCTGCCGCTCTGGACAGCCAGTGGTTCAGGCGCAGTCGGACGCCGTATTCTCGGCACCGTCGTTATTGGTGGCATGGTCCTGGCCACGGTCGTCGGAATCCTCATGGTTCCTGTGACATTTGGCGTGGTCGAGTACCTATCGCACCGCTTCGTGCGAGGAGGGAAGGGCACTACAATGGACTCCACCCACGCCGCGGAGGCGCCCGAAAGGAATGTCGCTGGGCCTATCGCAGCACAACCGCAGGAAGGGCACGCATGAGAAAGAGACTTGCCGCTGCGGCCGCGTTTAGTGGGCTCCCCTTCCTCTTTCTTGCCGGTTGCACTGTCGGCCCAAACTACACTCGACCCCAGGTGCCAACGACACCGACCTTCCGCGGCGCGGATAATACTCCCTTTGCGAGTGATCCTGCCGGCAGTCTGGGAGACCAGCGCTGGGCTGAAGTCTTTCACGAGCCCGAGCTGCAGAATCTCCTCCGCATGGCGCTGGCCAACAACTACGATTTGCGCGTCGCAGCACAACGTGTCCTCGAGCAGCAGGCGCAGGTCAGAATTACGCGTGCGCAACAGTTCCCGACAATCAACGTAGGCGGCACCGGCATTGGTGCCGAGCTGCCGAATACCTTGGGCACCTCGATTGCGAGCCCCCTAGTAGATGGCAGCTTCAACGTTTCGGCGGCCTGGACGCCCGATTTCTGGGGACTGTATCGCAGACAGACCGAAGCCGCGCGTGCTCAGTTGCTGGCGCAAACCTGGGCGCAGCGGGCCGTTCGATTAAGTCTGGTGCAGCAGGTGGCAACGCTCTACCTTGAGCTCCGAGCACTCGATCGCGAACTGGAAATTTCCCGCCGGACCTTAGAGATTCGCCAGAACTCGGTTGATCTCACGCGCACACTCGAAAGCGGAGGATCCGTACCTCTCTCCGATGTCCGCCAAGCCGAGCAGCTCCTCTATACCGCGACCACGCAAATCCCCCAACTGGAACAGCAGATTCAGCAGGACGAAAACGCCATGCGCCTGCTGCTGGGCCAGAACCCCGGCCCGGTCGCCCATACCGATCCGAACGCACTTCTTCCTCCTCCGCAGACACTTCCCACTGGTCTGCCCTCCCAGCTGTTGGAGCGAAGGCCGGATGTTCAGCAGGCCGAGCAGCAGCTGGTTGCGGCGAATGCGCAAATCGGTGTAGCGCGCGCGCAGTTTTTTCCGCAGTTGTCGATCAACGCTTCTGCCGGCGTGGGAGGTAACAGTCTTTCGAATTTGTTCGATGCGGGTAGCCGGACTATATACGGCTATGGAACGCTCGCTCAGCCTCTCTTTGCGGGCGGTAGACTCAGAGGCCAACTCGAGCTCTCGGAAGCGACCAAGCAGGAGATGGTCTATAGCTATCAACGCGCCATTGTCACTGCCTTTCATGACGTTTCGAATGCGCTTATTGCGCTGAATAAACAACGTGCCGCCCGCATTGAGGAGGAGAAGCTGGTGGAAGCGGCACTGGACGCCACCAGACTGGCCCGCCTGCGGTACAGAGGCGGAGCGACCAGCTACTTGGAAGTGCTTACCACAGATTCCTCTCTCTTCTCCGCGCAATTGAATCTGGTCACCGCGCAGCAGAACGAGGCACTCACGCTGGTCCAGCTCTATAGCGCGCTTGGAGGCGGGTGGCAATAGCTGGCAGCACCCGCTCCTTAAAGCGATACCGGAACGAGTGACTGCCCCCGTCCACGGTAGTCAAAAACTCTGAACATCGACAGTTCACGCGGTCACAATCTATCCCCGACGGCGACATCGAGTGGCGTGCCCGTGCCGGCTGTGCGCTTGCCGAGGATGCCTTCAAGTTTGACTTCGAGCTCGGCGGCGCGGACGGGTTTGCTCAGGTAATCATCCATGCCGGCTTCGAGGCAACGCTCGCGGTCGCCCTTCATGGCATGAGCGGTAAGGGCCACGATGGGGACGTGGCGGCCTGTTAGCGCTTCTTCGCGGCGGATAGCAGCGGTGGCTTCGAGGCCATCCATAACCGGCATCTGGATATCCATCAGAACCGCATCGACATGCGTTGCGGCAAGCGCGTCGAGAGCGGCTTTGCCGTGTTCAGCGGTCACTACGGTGTAGCCGAGGCGCTGCAGAATGGCCGTGGCAAGACGGAGATTGATGTGGTTGTCGTCAAC
>CAXUCT010000076.1:8881-12000 GCA_964249415.1 uncultured Bryobacteraceae bacterium
GGGCGGAGTGGCCTTCGCACAGAAGGTTTCGCTGGTGACAGGATGGGCGTCTTCGCCCATTGTGGTCACCAAATCGCCGTGGATGGGAGTAGATGGGCTGTGGCTGGTTGCAAGCAGGTTGTAGAGCTCGCGGTCGCGAATAGGTTTGGTGAGGGTTGCTGAAACACCTAAGCTGCGGACGACCTCCGCATCAGCGAATTCGCCGGCAGAATTGAGCATCACCAGAATGCATGGAGGCCGTTCAGGACGCTCGTTCAGCCTCCGCAGCAAGCCGAGGCCGTCCTCGACAGGCATCTGCGCATCGAGCAGGAGCAGTTCAATAGGGCACCCAGCTGCGAAATCTGAGGCGAGGAGTTGGAGCGCGGTGGCGGCACTTTCTGCGCTCGAAACGGCGCATCCCCAACTACTGAGGAGCATAGTGAGGTGAACACGGCCGGTGTGATTGTCATCCACCACCAAGACGCGCAGACCGTTCAGGCTGGGGAGACTGGGGGCATTAACGCTGCCATCCGTTGCGCGCCGGAGTTTGAGGGCGGCATGAAAGGTCGTCCCGGCGCCAACTTTGCTTTCAAGCCACAGTCGGCCGTACATCAAGCCGGCGAGCTGGCTAGCAATGGTGAGCCCCAGACCCGTGCCACCATAGCGGCGAGTCGAGGAGCCATCGGCTTGCGTAAACGCTTGGAAAATTGACTCCTGACGGTCGGCTGGTATGCCGCAGCCAGTGTCGCGCACGGCCATTTCCAGACCGAACTCCTCGTCGTTTAACCAAGCTCCATCAACTAGTAGCGCGACTTCGCCCGCGTCAGTGAACTTGATGGCATTATTGACCAGGTTAGTAACGATTTGGCGAAGGCGGAATGGGTCGCCTTGCAGGCGCGCAGGAACCGATGGGCTGAAGCGGCAGATCAGCTCCAGGCCTTTGCCGTGAGCGGAAACGGCAAAGGTCTTCATTAGAGTTTCGATGTTGTGCAGCAGGTCAAAATCAACATATTCGACTTCCAGCTTGCGAGCCTCGATCTTAGAGAAGTCCAGGATGTCGTTAATAATGCCGAGCAGGGATTCGGCCGACTGGCGAACGGTCTTGAGGTGATCGCGCTGCAGCGAAGTGAGTTCGGTTTCGAGGGCCAGTTCGGTCATGCCGAGGACGCCGTTGATGGGCGTGCGAATTTCGTGGCTCATGTTAGCCAGAAACTCGCTTTTCGCCCGGTTGGCGGATTCCGCGGCTTCCTTGGCTTGGAGAAGATCGGCGGTTCGTTCCGCGACGCGACGCTCGAGTTCGAGTTGCTGCATCTGAAGTTCTTGCGCGGTACGCTGCAGAGCTTCCTGCGCAGAAGAGCGCGCGGTAGAGGAGCTGACGATGTCGGCGACAGCGCGGAAGCTATCGCGTGCGGCGTCGCTCCATTCCCGAGGCAAGCCGAACTGCTCAAAGCCGAGAACGCCTGGCCATCCGCCGCCGAGATTGACCGGGATCAGCACGGAAGCGGCCGGGGCGAAGCGGTGCGGAGCGCCTGGAAGTGCCGCCCAATCATGATCGGTCAACGAGACGATCTCAGACCCTTGGAGACGGTCAGATAAGTTATCAAGTGCCAGCCAGTTCAGTGCGAAGCGCTCGGCGGGCCCGCTTGACAGAGTGTAATCGGAAGCGAGCCATTCAAGTTCGAAGCGCGCGGGCGCCGGCAGTGGATCGCGGACCGGCGCAGCGATCACGAACGCGCGGCTAAGGGATGCGGCAGCCCCGGCCTTTTCAAGAACATTGCGGAGAGCCAGCCGCCAATCGTCGGAGCGCAGAAACTCTTCGGCCGCAAAGCGCACGCTTTCAAGGATGCGATCACGCTGCGAGATGGAGTCGCCCATCAGGTTGAAGGAGCGCGCTAAGCTGCCGACTTCATCTTCGCCAGGGACATCGGCACGCGCCGTTAGGTCGCCTTCAGCGACTCGTTGCATCGTCTTTTCGAGCCGGCGGATGGGACGCACGAGTTTGCGGGCGTAGCGCCCAGAGGCAAAAAAACTCAGCAATACGCACACAACCGCGAGCAGGCCGGTGCGTTGGTATATAGTTTTAACGCTCTTGTCGTAAGCCGACGGCGAGAGGCCGACGTGAATCCAGCCCCAGGGAACGGCGGAGTTATCGAAGGGATCAGAAAAGCGGAAGACGCGACGGTGAAAGAGAGGAACGGTTTCGAGGCTGGCAATGCGATGGCGCTCATTCGGGTGCCAGTAGGAGTCGAGTGTCTGGTTTCGCCAGCCGTCGCGTCCCACGAGAACGGAGAAGCCGTCGTCGCGGCTTACGATGAGAAATTCGATCTCGGAGTCGCCCGCCAGGACTTGCGTGCAGTGGTCAACCAGCAGGCTGAAATCACCCGAGGCCGCGGCTGAGCGCGTCACATCTTTAAGCGAGGAGGCGACTCCCAGGGCCTTCGATTCGAGCGCTTCGCGCAGATCGCGTTTTTGGGCGGGGATGAGCCCGACCACGAAGAGCGTGAGCGTAAGCAGTGTGACACCCCAGGCGAGCAGTGTAATGCGTGCCGTAATGCTGTTCGACGATCGAGGTACTGCACCCACCAGCATTAAGGGACCTTTGGTATGTCGAGCGCGGCCACTCCGGAGCCGAGGCTGGGCAGATCAACTTTGCGATCGGCGGGGCGGGTATTTTTCAGATACGTGGCGCGAAGTTCCGCCACTTGCTCCAGATCGGCCGAACTGATGCCCGCGGCCCGGCTGCATTTAAACAGCAGCAATATTTGACGGCCTCCGGGATCGTCTTGCAGGTTGTGCATGGCGTCGATAATCTGTGAACGATGCTCTTGACGCTTGGCGCTCAAGGAGACGAGACTTTCCACCAACGGCTGCGACTCCGCGAGCACCTTCAGCTTCGTGCCGATCTGCGGGTTGAGTTCGCGCAGAGTGTCCCAGCTAGGCCCATCGATGAGGCACGCATCCGATTTCCCGAAGAAGATGGGGAGGCAAGCCGTCGACGGTTTAGAGCTGGCCGTGACACTGCGAAAGAGCGTATCGCTAGAGGGGAGATGCGCCGTGACCAGCAGCACTTCAAGCCAAAGCCGGTTGAGGTTGGAGGCGGAACGGGCATAGGTATTGACGGTTTTGCCCCGGAGGTCGGC
>CAXUCT010000076.1:12010-13800 GCA_964249415.1 uncultured Bryobacteraceae bacterium
CTGTCGATGCCGCCATCGCGGCTCACCAGCAGGAGGTACTTAATTTTTCCATTTTCGCCGGGTGAGGCCGTGAGCATGATTTCGGGCGTGACAACACGCCCGCGGTCCAGGGCGAGATATTCCAGGCTGGAGGAGACAACCAGATCGAGAGAACCGGTGTCCACCGCGGCACGGAGCTCACGGACATTGTCGGCTAGGATAACTTCCGGGTCTACAAGGAAGCCTTCCCGCTTGCCGAGTGCTTCTACCCACAACTTCGCGCTCGAAATTAGCTCACCGCGATTGACTCCCGTGAACAGAGCCGTGCTACAGGCGACCTTGATGGGCATGGGGTGGGCAGGCGCCACAGGCGGAGCGCCCGCCAAAAACCTGGCGACCGCAACAGTGCACAAAGCAAGGCTCAGCCACGGGCCGGGGTGGCCTGAGCCGCTGCTTTGCTTGTGTCGGCTTGCCATAGGGCTTAAGGGATGCCAGACCCACTTACTGAACAGTGCCCGGCGAACTCACGCCGTTCGGCACGGACCCGGCCGGCGGATTATTAATCCGCGAGCTCACTTCCCGCCCGATCAAAGCACTGAGCTGCGAAGACAGAGCCAGTGCGTCATAGCGCGCCTTCAGGTGCTGAGCGTGCATCAGAGCGGCTATCAATTGTGCCTGAACGACTTTGTCCGGCTCAGCCATGTCGCTCTCGTAGGCACGCATATTTAGCTCTCTGTTCTCATCGGCGGACTGCAGCGCCGCTTGAGTCGCCAACATAACTTTACGCGCGCTCTCGCTCTCCGTCAGCAGGCTTCTAACCTGAAGCCCCAGCCCGTCTTTCAGCAGCAATTGAGTCTCTTTTAGCTGCCGTATACGGGCCAGTGCCTCGACGGCTCTGTTGTGGGTCAGCAAACCATTAAAAAGGGGCACTTCCACACCAGCTCCCACGGTCCATCCAGCGAGGTTCTCGGGAGTAGCCAGCCCGCCATGGAAACCGCCATTCCAGAAGCGATGCAGATTCCCTGTGATGGCAAACTTGGGGTAGTACTCGCTACGCGCGGTGTTAAGAGCGGCATCGGCAGCTCGAATGCCCGCTTCGAGCTTCTGCCAGTCTGGGTTGAAGCGATAGCTATCCCCAACAATTTGGTCTAAAGGCCCGGAAAGCGGCGGGTCGGGGAGGGCGGCATCAGCAGGTTCGACACTTGCGTTCCAGGCGAGGCCCATGTCGTTCGCGAGAGCGGCGCGCGCAAGAGCTTCGTTTTTCTCGAGCTCCGCCAGCGCGGCACGAATGGATTCAACGATAACCTTGTTGAACAGAAAGTCGCATTTATTCACCTTTCCCGTAGCCTCGTTCATATGCTTTTCCGTGAGGTTTAAAGTGACCTGCATGCGGGAAAGGACGTCGTTGCCCAAAGCCGCGAGCTGACGCGCCAGCACAGCCGCCCAGTACATGCGGCGAACTGAATCTTGGATTTCGAGTTCCGTGCGGTGTGCTTCCACCTCCATTGCCTGGACATTCGCGACGCTTTGTTCGCGCAACCCTTTACGGAAGCCGCCATCAAACAGGAGGTAGGCGGCTTTGAGGCTTCCCGCGGCGAGATCACGGTCAACGAGTTTGACGCTCTGCTGCGGAACCGCGAGGGTTTCGGCTGGCGTGCGGATGGCTTGAGCGCCGGAAGCGACCGGCAGCTGCACGTTCGTAGGCGGAAAACCCGGGCCGAAGGCGTTGGCGGGAATCGTGACCAGCGCGGCGGTGGGCGGGATGGCAATTTCTCCGGGCGGCAAGGTGACCGCTTGGGCCGGAAATAGAA
>CAXUCT010000077.1:0-2993 GCA_964249415.1 uncultured Bryobacteraceae bacterium
GGTGCGGACGGTGCCGAGGTACTCACGCAGCTCGGGATTGAGGTTGGATTTCAGGGCTAAGTCGGTAAAGCCGATGATGGCGTTCATGGGAGTGCGGATCTCATGGCTCATGGTGGCCAGGAAATCAGCCTTCGCTCGATTGGCGTTTTCGGCAGCGTCTCTTAGGGAGATATGGTTGGCCAATTCCTTCTGCAACTTGGCCGTTGCGCGCCGCAGGCGAACGCGATGGAACACAAAGCCGGCCAGCACCGAGAGGGCGAGGAGAACCAAAACGGCGAGAGCTAGCCCGGAGGGATCCCTGAACAGCGGTTCCCGGGTTTGCAAGACGCCGCCCGCGGTAAGCAGGCCGGGGACGCGGACGAACGTGGTTGGCCCATTGGCTTGGCTGAGGGCGAACAGTCCGGGAAGCAGATCCAGGAGCAGAGGCTTAGCAGACATGTTGTCAGTTTCGGATTGGCGGTGTTGCCGCTTATGAGCTTATCGACGTGCCGGACCGTTTCAATAAAGAGTGGGCGGAAGGCATAGAAGGAGAGTCTAGGGTGGAATAGCCGTGAGCTGCTGCGCGGAGCTGCACAGCGCGCTCCCCCTGTAGGGCGCAAGAACTGTGAGATCGTTCCCCAAGTGGGGCACTTATCTAGTTGTTGGAGCGCGGACTGGGCCAAGGGCGGCTGCGATCCTTACGCACCGAAAAAGCAGTTATACGCATCCAAACATTGAGGAGGCCTGCGATGAACAGACATATTCAGTTAATCAATGATCGCTACGAGGCGCTTATGTTTGCAAAAACGCCGGAGGCAGCTCGCAAGGCTGGCCGTGAGCTGGTGAGAACGGTACTGGGGGAGGAGGCGCTTGGGCGGCCTTTGGACCAAGCACTGCGGGAATGCTGCCGTCAGCTCAGACCGTCTACGGATCCGAAAGAGCAAGCGCGTTTTGAGACAGAGTTTCTGGAGCTGGCATTCTGGCCAAACGAGTCGCAGCGCGTGGCGACAGCGGCTTAGGGCTGCGGCCTCATAGCGGGAAGAGAACGACAGTGGCCGATAACAGCAAGGACGAGATAATCGGGCGGTATCTCCAAGACGCCATTGCGGCAGAAGGAAGCTTCGAATCGCAGCTCTGGGCTTTTTCCCGTGAAGGCGAGGATGCCGAGGTCCAGGGCGTCTTTGCGGATCACGCCGAAGAGACACAGTCGCAGCATCGCCGGCTAGCTGCGCGCCTCCAAGAGCTGGGCGGCAGTCCTTCCGCCGGGAAAGACTTGCTAGCGCACCTTTTCGGTATAAGTCCGAAGATTGCGCAGGCGGCGCATCTACCCGAGGAGCGTTTATGTCAGAACCTAGTGATGGCGTATTCGGTTGAGGCGAGCGAGTGCGCGATGTATGAGGCCCTAGCTTCGGTTGCCGGGGCAGCCGGCGATTGGCCGACGGAACGCCTTGCCCGGGAAATTCAACAGGAAGAGCTTCGAGCTGCGGGAAAGTTCTGGAGCTTCCTGCCTTCACGATCAAAGATCGCCTTTAATCTGCTGACGGCCTGGGAGACGGACCCCGCTGTTGAGACCAAGGCACCAGACGACCGTCTTGTCTCGTAACTAGTTTCAGTGCCTGGTAAGCGGCGCAAATACGACAAGACAAAAGCAGTGAAGGCCATTGCGAGAAAACGCGTCGGCAATCCACCCGCTGCGCGCCCCCTGGATGAGCGCGCAATCCGTACCAAACCCAAATACAAAAAAGATTGGGCGCAAGAGGAGTAAGCTTTAGTCCAGGTTCATGAAGTATCCCGCTCGCGTCCGGATTGTCGAAGTAGGACCGCGAGACGGGCTACAGAATGAGCCTTGCTCTGTTCCGGTCGACGCGCGGATCGAGCTCATTGAAGGGCTGGTGCAGGCTGGCTTAGAGACTGTGGAGTGCGGCAGCTTTGTTTCACCGCAATGGGTGCCGCAGATGGCCCACACGGCAGCGGTGCTGGCAGGAATTCGCCGGGTGCCGGGTGTCGGTTACCCAGTGCTGGTTCCTAACCTAAGAGGACTGGAAGCAGCGGCTGCGGCGGGGGCGGAGGAAGTGTCGGTATTCGTTGCAGCTTCCGAGACATTTTCCCGGCGTAATATTAATGCGTCGATCGAAGACAGCCTCCTACGGGTGAATGCAGTTGCGCAAGCGGCGCTCCAGCTTGGGATCAAAGTGCGCGGTTATATTTCCTGCGCGCTGGGGTGCCCGTACGAAGGAGAGGTATCCATTGCAGAAGTCGCGCGAGTAGCGGGGCGGCTGCATCAGGCAGGCTGCTACGAGGTCTCGCTTGGGGACACCATTGGGATAGGGACACCGTTGAAGGCTCAGGCGATGATCCGGGCTGTGGCGGAGCAAGTGCCCGTATCGCAGGTTGCGGTTCACTTTCACGACACGTGGGGGCAGGCGTTGGCGAACGTCCTTGGGTCACTAGAATTAGGCGTTGCGGTAATGGACAGCTCGGTAGCCGGCTTGGGCGGTTGTCCCTACGCGCGGGGTGCTACCGGGAATGTCGCGACGGAGGATTTGGTTTACATGCTGAACGGCATGGGGATCGAAACGGGCGTAGACCTGGAGAAATTGGTGGCCGTGGGCCGAACAATTTCAGAAAAGCTGGGACGGAAGCCGGCGTCGAAGGCCGCCTCCGCAATGGCGGCGCGCGGGGAGCATCTGTGAACAAGGTTGTTGCCAGTGCCGACGAAGCGGTCGCGAATATCTCCCACGGCGCGACAGTCATGCTGGGCGGCTTTGGACTCTGCGGCATTCCGGAGAACTTGATTGCGGCTCTGGTGCGCAAAGGCGTAAAAGGCCTGCATACCATCAGCAACAACATGGGCGTGGACGGATTCGGGATGGGATTGATGCTCGAAGCTGGTCTAATTGCGTCGCACATTGGGAGCTATGTGGGCGAGAACCGGCTACTCGAATCAAAGGTGATTTCAGGCGAGTTGAAGGTGAACCTGATCCCGCAAGGCACGCTGGCCGAACGAATACGCG
>CAXUCT010000077.1:3003-3349 GCA_964249415.1 uncultured Bryobacteraceae bacterium
GCCGGGATTCCCGCCTTTTACACGCCTACCGGGGTGGGAACGGTTGTGGCCGAGGACAAGGAAGCGCGCGAGTTCGATGGCCGCATGTATTTGCTTGAACGGGCGCTCACGGCAGATTTTGCCTTGGTGAAAGCTTGGCGAGGCGACCGCCTGGGCAACTTGACTTATCGCAAGACCGCGCGAAATTTCAACCCTATGATGGCGACTGCGGCGAGGGTCACGATTGCTGAAGTAGAGGAGCTGGTGGAGCCGGGCGCAATTGGGCCCGACCAAGTAATGACGCCCGGAGTTTACGTCAAGCAGGTGGTGAAGGGTGTCCGCTATGAGCAGCGCATTGAGCGAAGGA
>CAXUCT010000077.1:3359-12457 GCA_964249415.1 uncultured Bryobacteraceae bacterium
CCTCCAGTCTAAAAATCAATGCAGTCCGAAATAGATAAGCGGGAGCGAATCGTTCGACGCGCGGCGCGTGAACTGCAGGATGGTTTCTACGTGAACCTGGGGATTGGCCTGCCGACCCTGGTAGCGAACCACGTTCCGGCCGGCATCGAAGTCATTCTTCAATCAGAGAACGGCATGCTGGGGGTGGGGCCGTACCCAATGGCGGGCGAAGAAGACTCGGATTTGATCAACGCCGGGAAAGAGACGGTGACGGAACTGCCGGGCACCGCCTACTTTTCGAGCGCGGATTCGTTCGCGATGATACGAGGCGGCCATATCGATCTCAGCATTCTGGGTGCGATGGAAGTGGACGAGGAAGGCAATCTGGCCAACTGGATGGTGCCCGGCAAAGTAGTTAAAGGCATGGGCGGCGCGATGGACCTGGTCGCCAGGGCACGGCGCGTGATTGTTGCCATGGAGCACAGGACCCGGAGCGGCGCGCCCAAGATTCTGAAACACTGCATGCTGCCGATTACCGGGTTGCGTGTTGTGCAGCACATTATCACAGAAATGGCGGTGATTGCGGTCACACCGTCGGGGCTGGTGCTGGAGGAAATCGCCCCTGGGATGACGGTTGAGGAGGTGCAGAACGCCACCGAGGCGAAGTTGACGGTGTCGAACGCGTTGCGAACTACCGCTGAGTAGACTTGGCCCAAAGCTGTGCGGCCGGGCCGGAGCTGCGCAGGCTCGATTCCAATTTGGGGCTAGTCTGGATTTCCCAAGGCACAGCATGATAGCGCAGACACTGGCTGCACTGATACCGGCCAGAAACGGGCCACATCGTCTTGCGATGGACCACCTTACACCAGAGTTGGCCAATGCCTGAAATCGACTTCAAAGATGGGCCGGGAGCGGGGCGACTCATACGCAGGGAGTGGGCCGGCGGGGGGTTAGGTTCTCAGCGATGTTTGGTGAATTGAGCTGAGGGAGGGGAGGAAGATTTGTCTGATAGCAGCGTATACCCCGGATTCAGTTACGAACGGACCATATATAAGGGATGTGAGTACAAAGTCGCACTCTGACGGGCTTCGGCCGGCATTACTTGACGGGCAGACCTGTTTCCAATACAGTGTAGCGTAGGAGCTACACGTAAAGAATGGCGCTCAATATTCGAAACTCAGAAGCCGAGATGCTGGCTGCGGAACTGGCCAAGCAAACGGGGGAATCGAAGACTGACGCGGTCATTAAAGCGCTTCGTGATCGACTGGCGCGGGTACGTCGGGAACGCTCCAGACGCCGACTAGCCGACGAACTAGAGGACATCGCCAGACATTGTGCGGGTCTCCCGGTTTTAGATG
The DNA here is from genome assembly GCA_964249415.1 of uncultured Bryobacteraceae bacterium. Classification (GTDB taxonomy): domain Bacteria; phylum Acidobacteriota; class Terriglobia; order Bryobacterales; family Bryobacteraceae; genus Bog-105. Next base: position 4,697 of record CAXUCT010000077.1, read on the forward strand.
CCAGACCGGCAGACGAGATTTTGGGGTACGACGAGCACGGCCTCCCACGCTGATGGTGATCGACACGTCTGCCCTGATCGCAATTCTTCACGGCGAGCCCGAGCGACGGGCGTTTATTGAGGCAATTGAGGCCGCCGACTCCCGGCACATATCTGTCGCAACGATACTCGAAAGCGCGATAGTGATCGAGGGCGAGGTACGGCGCTGAAGGCTTGCGGGATCTAGATCGCTTGACGACCCGGGCAGGTATCGAAGCCGTTGCGGTGGACTCCGAGCAAGGCCAAATCGCGCGCGGGGCTTTCAGCCGTTTCGGCAAAGGACGTCATCGGGCGGCACTCAATTACGGCGACTGCTTCTCTTACGCACTTGCAATCTTTCTTGGGGAACCACTCTTGTGTAAGGGGAATGATTTCATACATACGGATCTTACGTTAGCGATACCGTCGGCTTAAGGTAGGCCTATGCGTAAACTTTGCTGCCTTTGCCTGGCTCTTTCTCTTTGTACGACGTCTTTTGGGCAGAATCTTTCTTTCGGCGCGCGAGAGGCTCGGCCTGGACCCGAATGGATGAACAAGCTGACCATCTACGAAGTTTGGCTGAATGCGTTCAGCAAGGAAGGCACCTTGCGCGGCGCGATTCCCGGCCTGAAGCATGTTTCGGAATTGGGCGCGTCACTTGTTTACTTGGGTCCGATCGCAAAGCGTTCCGAAACTCCGCATGCGTCACCCTACAACATCGCAGATTACAGTGCCGTCGACCCACAATATGGAAACGAGCAGGACCTGCACGACTTTGTTTCAGCTGCTCATAAGCTCGGTATAAAGGTGATGCTGGATATCGTTTACTACCACACCGCTCCGGACGGCGTGATGATGAAAAATCCGGACTGGCTGGTGCACACGCAAGATGGCAGGATTGCGCGTGGCTTCTGGCCGCAGCCGCTACCCGATTACAACAACCCGCAAGTCCGCAAAACTCTTATCGAAAGCCTGCTTCACTGGGTGCGCGATTTCAAGGTGGACGGATTCCGCTGCGATGTCGGGGCCGGCGTGCCGGTCTCGTTTTGGGAAGAAGCGAGGAAGTCGCTGGATCGGGTGAATCGCGATGTGATTCTTCTTTCGGAATCCGATCGGCCGGATGACCAGTTACAAGCCTTCGATATCAACTATAACTTCCAGGGCTTTCTGACGCTTCGCTCTGTAATCCGCGATGGTGAACCTGCCATCAAAATTCGAGAAGAGTGGGAACACACCAGGAAGACCTTTCCGCGCGGCGCCAGGCTGATGCGTTTCAGCGACAATCACGATTGGCATCGTGCCGTGGTCGAGTTCGGTGACAATGGCGCACTGGCTGCTTCTATCCTCAACTTCACGTTAGATGGCATCCCGTTTGTCTACAACGGCCAGGAGATTGCCGACTGTACACCCACGCATTGGCTCACGAATTCGCCCATTGAGTGGCCGCAGCACGGCGACCGCAATGATGGTGAGGTTGCGAAACAAACTCTGGCAAAATACAAGCGCCTGTTTGCAATCCGGAACAGCTACGCGTCGCTCACTTCCGGGGAGTTGATGTGGATCAACAACAGCGAGCCGGACAGCGTATTGAGTTTTCTTCGCAAGCAAGGCAATGAAGAGATCCTGGTGATCCTGAATCTCTCCAATCGCAACACTCACGTGACGATTGATCTTCCTGTGATGGATTACTCTTCCGTGGAAAACCTGCTGACAGAGGGCAGGACATCTTTCCAGCTTTACTCCGGCCGCGTCTCGGCCGACCTAAGTGCTTATCAAGCGATTGTTGGTAAGCGGATTCCGCTTGCGCCGCTGGAACCGGCTCATTAAGTCAGCTTCTATTAAGGTTGAGGATTGGTCATTACTGCTTCAGGTAACGCAAAGGCGTACAGTACGCCGTGCGCTCCGAAGACGACGTACTGCCGGCCATCAATCTGGTAGGTGATCGGTGGGCCTTGAGCGGGACCGCCGCCGTACACGTGCCACAAAGTTTTGCCGGTGGCTGCGTCCAGAGCAAGAACGTTGCCGTGTACGTCGGCCGAAAAAACCAGCTCGCCTGCGGTGCTCAATACGCCCGACCAGTCCCAACCAGATCCAAGATCGTGCTCCCACCGGCTCTTGCCTGTTTGATAGTCAATGGCGCGGAGGAGGCAACGGGACCAGACCGTGAGATCGCGTCCAGCGAAGCCTTCCGGTTTGCCGGTTGAAAATGCGTAGTAAAGGCTGAATGACTGGTGGGTGTCTACGTACAGTAGTCCATTGTCCGGGTCAAAGCTCGGCGCCATCCAGTTCGTGGCGCCAATCGCGTCCGGCTCGACGAGAGTTCCGGCCTGGCTGGGATACTTTGCTGTTTTCCCGATGGGGCGGCCTTTTGCATCGACACCGGAACTCCAGTTGATTTCTTCGTAGGGCGCGGAGAGCAACGGCTTGCCCGTTGTGCGATCTAACACAAACAGGAAGCCGTTGCGTGAAGCTTGAATGAGGAGCTTATGTTGCTGTCCGTGGAAGTCGCCGTCGAAGAGGACGGGCGTTTGCACGGCATCCCAATCGTGAACATCGTGCGGTGAAGGTTGAAAGTACCAGACCAGCTTGCCGGTATCGGGGTTGAGGGCGACGATCGAACAGGTGTATAGATTGTCGCCGGGCCGAACGGAGCCGTCCAGCACAGGATTCGGATTCGCCGTGCCCCAATACAAGAGATTGAGTTCCGGGTCATACGTACCGGTGACCCAGGTCATACCGCCGCCATGCTGAATGGCGTCGCTGTTTGCGGGCCAAGTCTCAGAGCCGGCTTGGCCTGCTTTGGGAAGCGCGTCCCACCTCCACTGCAGCTTGCCGGTTTCCGGATCGAACGAGTCGATGAAGCCGTGCAAATCGTTAAAGTCTCCTGAAACACCGACTAACACGTGATCGCGAACGACAAGCGGTGCCACCGTTGCCCAATAACCTAGCTTCACGTCCGCGAGTTCGGTGTTCCACTGCACTTCTCCGGTGCGTGCATCGAGACACAGCAGGTGCGCATCGGGAGTTTCAAAATAAAGGCGGCCTTTGTACATGCCCAAACCGCGCTGGCCGATATGCAGCCCCTCGTTGTTGTGGTAGCGATAGTGCCAATTCTGCTGCCCGGAACGCGCATCCACAGCCCAGACGTCATCCGGTTCGGTGAAGTATAGAGTTCCGTCCACTAAGAGCGGCGTTGACTTTAGGCCCGGGCCGGTGTTCACGTCGGTCTGGAATGCCCAGGCCATGGTCAACATCCTAACGTTGCTCTTATTGATTTGACGGAGAGAGCTGAAACGCTTGCCGGAATAATCACCGTTGTAGGTGGGCCAGCTATCTGATGTGGGATGAAGAAGTGCCTGCGAGTTTAACCCTTGAGCGCTTATCGCGAGCGCGGCGCATAGACATGCGAATAGAATTCGAATCATTTGAGCGTTTCCAGATAAGCGAAAAGGTCGTGAAGATTGCCGTCCGTGTAGCTCTTCAGGAGTTGCTCATGTGCTGCCAACGGATCGTGAACTTCCACCTGTACGGCGTTTCGTTTCCAGGTGTGAAGCCAGCCGGATTTATCTCGAAGAGTAACCAGAAATTCGTCGGCGTACACTTGCTCGCCGCTGAAGGTCTGGCCCGAAGAATCCTTCACGTTCAAAGAAGGGCGGACCCCCGACGGGAAAGCAATGCGCGTTTGTAAATCAAAGGGCTTGTACTTGGCGGCGATATGGGCCAAGTCGCCGGTTGGCGAGTGGCAAGAGCGGCAATTCCCCTGTCCATTGAAGTAAGTTTGCCCGGCGGCCGCCTTTCCGACGAGTAACTTCTCAAGCGGGTATTCGGAAGGAATGCGCTGAGACACGGAGCTGGCAATTTTGGCCTGTGCATGGAGGAACTGGGCGATATTGCCGATTTCCGTGTCAGAAAGCTGAAACGCCGGCATGCCCTTCTCCGGGCGGCCATTGTGAACAACTGGTCCAATCAGGTTCCCATCGACGTCATGGCTGACCAGAGAGGAGCGGATCAGGTCGGGGCCGCTTGCTCCACGCGCATCCGGCCCATGGCAGAAGCCGCAGGTTTGCTGGAACTGCGCTTTACCGGCCGAGACGTTCGGCGCATTGGGTGGCGGTGCGTGGACGTCATCCGGATCCTGCGCAAGCAGCAGCACAGGAAGGAAGATTAGGAAGACTGTGCGCATAGAAAACACTCTTCGGCTATTTTTTTCAGAAGGAGCGACTGCTCCCAGCGATCGCTTTCCTCCGCTTTCAGGAACGTTCGAGCGTAGTAGATGTCAGGACCGAGAAGTTCCGGCGTAAAGCAGATGGAGTCTCCCCGTGACGAACTCTGGAGGAAGCAGCGCAAGGAGGCGGTCCACAGTTGCCGGAAGTGGTCTACGTATACGGGTTGCCGAATCGGATCATGCTCGATGGCGACCTGGATGCATCCGGGACTGGCGATTCGGCCGTGCAGGAAGCGCACGCGTTCAAGTATGGGCTGAATGAAAGCGCACTTCTTGTCGAAGCCGCCGTAGACCATTTCCTGACCGGCGTACCAATGAGAGAAATCACCGTTGAAGCGCATCTCTGGAAAGCGGCGGACGAAGTTAACGGTGCGCCACATGTCCTGGCAGATGGTAGCGCGGTGTGTTTCTATATAAAGCGGAATATTCCAATGCGTGGAGGCCTCAAGGATGCTGTTGATCAGCCGAAAGGCGTCGGGGTCGTCTTCCATTCCCCAGCCAACGTGCAGCGTGGCACATTCGAAACCGTCTCCGGCCAGTTGTTCGGCGAGACCGTCAGCCTCTGCAGGCGTGTTGACGCGGCCGCTCGCAGCGATTCCCAGGTTGAGGGTGCGACAGATAGTCAACTGATCAGGGGTCGCCCGAGTGGCAAACTGTAGGCCGGAAAATCCGGCATCCCGAACCGCCGCCAGGCGCTGTTCCAATGTACCGTGTGGGCCGGCGGAATCCGCGGGCAGGGAATCCATCGCCAATAAGTTCATGAAGCAGCGAAGCTGCGCCTCGCCGCTCATTAAACGGGCGTTGTCTCCGCTGTGGCAAGACGGCGCGCGCTCTCATCCTTAGCATCGTCCAACCAGGCGTTGTCATCGGCATCGCTGAAGCGCCGCATGCCGGCTTCGAGGATGGCCGAATCAGGAACTTTGTGCAAAGGCGTATAGCGCGGATGATGCGCCTCTTTGTATGGATTGTTGCGGGCTGCGTTGTAGCAGCAGATCATGGCCCAGCGCGGATTCTCGGAACGGTTCTGGTCGGACCGGTGCAAAAGGTTGGCATGAAAAAAGAGAACATCGCCGGGTTGCATTTCCACATAGACCAGCTCTAAGCGTTTCTCTGCCTCGTGCACGCGCTCCAGATCCGCGCCGGCCTGATCGCCCGTGAGAACGTGATCGATACGGCCCAGGTGATGCGAACCGCTCAGCACCTGCATGCAGCCGTTCTCGCGCGTGGCTGGATCCACAGCGATGAAGGCGCTGGTCAGCAGCGGAAACAAGACGCCGTTCCCGTACCAGTAGCCGTAGTCCTGATGCCATGCCCAGGCACCGCCTACTTTGGCGTCCTTCATAATCATCTTGGAGTGGTAGTGGTACACCTCGCCGTCGAGCAGCGTCTCGGCGGAATTGACAATCGTCTCGCAACGGGCAAACATGCCGTAGATCGTGTCGCCGGGATGGTTCCACAACGAGAGTCGAACGGTGCCGCCCTCGCCATCGCCCTTACCGAACGAGTGCTGGTCGAGCTGTCGATCTTCTTTCGAAGCACGGCGGAGGAGATCAATCTCCTCCTTCGTAAACATGCTCCTGGCGACGACGAAGCCGTTGCGTTCGTATTCGCTTAAAACGTTTTTTCCAAGGGGGCCGGTAGCCATAATTGTTTCTCCTCTTCTAAGAACGAATCCCTAGTGCGTCCATCAGGCTGCTGCTGGATTGATAGGCTTCGCGAACCCAGTCCACAATTTTTCCGGGTTCGGGCGAATATTCGAGTTCGATGCTGACGGTGCCGTTGAAACCCGCCTCAGCGAGTGCCTTCAGGTAAGGCGGAAAATCCACCACGCCCCGGCCGGGAGGCAAGTCGCCATGCTTGGTCCCATCGCAATCAGAAAGGTGGGCATGGGCAATTCGCCCAGCCAATTTCGCGATCTTCTCTGCCGGATCCCGTGCCAGGGCTAAGTGCGAGATATCCACATTTGCTTTTACACACGGCTGCGCGACGTCGGCCAGAAACTGGTCCATTTTGTCGATGGTGTTCACGATGGATAAGGGGAAGGGCTCCAATTCGAGAGCGATTTCCAAATTGAGCTGTTCGGGATGAGCGCCCAGTTCCCGCACAGCTTCGCTAGCCCATCTCCATTGATCTCGAGGGCCAATCACTTCCCGGTTCCAAATATATTCGCCGACCACTAATAGGAGATTTTTTCCAGCCAGTCCGTAGCAGAGATCAAGGAAACGCTTCGCCCGATCAATATGGAAGCGCCGGACCGTCCGGTTAAAATCGGCAATGCCCAAGGCACAGCAGACCGTAGAGATGACGGGCAACTCGCAAGCGGAGCAGGTTTCTTGAATGGTCCTCAACTCTCGCGGTGACATTTCCAGGGGATCAGCGAAGATATCGATGGAATCGAAACCGATGTCTTTGGTGAGCTGAATACCTTGGGCGGCACCTATGGAAGTGCCGAGCCACGCCGAATTGATGAGTCCAAGCTTCATGGATTGTACCCGGCTGAACGAGATAGTATCATAAAGTTCCCGTTGACATCATGAAATTTTAGTGCAAAGTTCATAATCGGAGCGTGAGTGGATCTCGACCTCAATCTGAATCATCTGGCCTCCAAGCCGCCGCGGAGCGATTTCGGTATCGGCGCAGTGGGGGCCGGTTTCATCATGCGCGATGTGCAGCTGAAGGCGTATGCCGATGCGGGCTTCAACGTGGTGGCGATTACGTCGAGGACGCCGGAGATCGCGCGCGAAGTGGCGGATCTGCGGGGCATTCCGAAGCTTTACGACACGTTGCCGGAGATGTTGCAGGACCGTGAAGTGGAAGTGCTCGATATTGCGGTACCGCCGCATTTGCAATTGGATATCGTGCGGCAGGCCGTGCTGCACGGTAAATACTTAAAAGGCATCTTGGCCCAAAAGCCGTTGGCCGTCCATTATGAGGAGGCGGCCGCCATTGTCGAGCTTTGCAGAGCGAGCGGGATGCCGCTGGCCGTCAACCAGAACATGCGGTACGACCAATCTATCCGGTCGTTACGAACAATTTTGGACCGCGGCTACTTGGGAACGCCCGTTCTCGCCACCATTGAGATGCGCGCCGTTCCGCATTGGCAGACCTGGTTGCGGGATTACCATCGCCTCACGCTCCTAAACGTGAGCGTCCATCACATCGATGCCTTCCGCTACTTGTTTGGGGAGCCAGAATCGATTTTTGTGAGCGCGCGGAAAGATCCGCGGACGGATTTCCCTCACGAAGACGGAATTTGCCTGTACATCCTGGAGTACGCCAACGGCGTGCGGGCAAGCGCCTGGGATGACGTCTGGACGGGGCCGCGCAGCGGGCAGGACGATTTGAAGCCGTACATCAAATGGCGCGTGGAAGGAACGGAGGGCTTGGCCGAAGGTACCATTGGCTGGCCGGAGTACCCCAACCATTCGCCGAGCACGCTCACATTCGCAACTACTTTGCAGCCAAATGTCTGGTTTACTCCGCGCTGGAGCGAGGTATGGTTTCCGGATGCGTTTCAAG
>CAXUCT010000077.1:12467-13735 GCA_964249415.1 uncultured Bryobacteraceae bacterium
GACAATATGAAGACGATGGCGATCATCGAAGCGGGTTACGTCTCTATCCGGGAACGCCGCTCCGTTTCGATCACCCAAGCGCGCGAGAACGCGCCCGTTGAGCTGATTCAGCAGTAATATGCCGCGCCGTTCTTCTTCGCCGACCATGAAAGACATTGCGCGGCACGCAAATGTCTCCATCGGGACCGTTTCCCGCGTGCTGAACCGTCATGATGACGTGGACGACGGATTGCGGGAGCGCGTCGAGGCTGTGGCCCATAAAGTCGGCTATAGGATGAGTGCCAGGACCCGCAGCGTGGTCCATAGCAAGTCCCGCATCATCGGCCTGATTCTGCTGAACGACTTTGGTCTGAGTTCCGCGCAATCGCTCCTGCTGCTGGGGGTAGAAGAGTACTGTTCGAATGCCGGGTATTACCTGCTGTTCGCGCGGCATCAATATCCGGCGTCCGCGTCGCCCGCGACATTAGAGATTCCGAACGTGGTGCAGACGCCGGGCTTAGCTGACTGTGTCATTGTCGCGGGGACGATTCACCAGAATATTTTGAAAGCTCTGGAGAAGCATGGATTGGGTTATGTCCTGCTGGGCAATCATCTGATGGACGCGGGCGAGAGCGCTTCGGGAGGCAACCTGGTCCAGTACGACGACCGGGGCGGATGTTACCAGGCGACTCAATACCTGGCGCAGCTGGGGCACAAACACATCTGGTATATCGGCGATGCCTCACGGCCATGGCATAGGAACCGCTTTAAAGGCTACTCACAAGCGATCGCTGAATTGAACCTGGAGCACCACTCGCATACCATCTCGCTCTCTGATGACGAGTTCGAGAGCGGGCAGGCGGCGGTCTCTTACATTTTGGAGCAGGAATGGCCCATGACGGCGATTCTTGCCGCATCCGATGGACTTGCCTTCGGCGTCCGCGAGGGACTGCGGCAACACCGGCTGGACGTGCCCAAGAACGTGAGTCTGATCGGCTTTGAGCACGAGATGGGGCGCGCTCGCGCTTCTAACCTGACAAGTGTTTCGGTGGATATGGCGGAAGTGGGGCGCCAGCTTGCCAAGGCCGCCATCGCGCAGATCGAAGACCGCGAGAAAGATATCCGCGCCATGGCTGTCCCGACCTATCTGGTCAAGCGCAGCACCTGCCGTCCGCTGCGCAAAGAGGAACACATGATGCTTTAAGGCGGGGGTTCGAAAGATGTTGCATCGATTTCAGAAAGCGTTCGTGTTTCCCGTAGCGCTGGTCGCCTTTGGCACTTTGTTGGAG
>CAXUCT010000078.1:0-7854 GCA_964249415.1 uncultured Bryobacteraceae bacterium
AGTTCGGCGGGTTGGCCGGCGCACTTACGTTGGGCTCGATGCGGTGGGCTAAAACTGCAACGGAACCTCCTTCCGGGATGCGCGTGAACGCAGGCGATTGCCGGTTCGGTTCAATGTGAACATTCAGCACTTCAAACACGCCAGCAGCGCCTTCGGAAGGCAGCGACAAGGCATGCTGCGTATCACGGCGAATCTGCTCCATCTGCTCGAGACTGAGTAACTGCAGGGAATCCACCCAGCCTTCGTCGCCCTTGCCGGTGCGCACCTTCACAAAGCGGCGGCGCGTATCGACGATGGCGACCTTCTCGCCGTGCTTCAGTAAAGCCACGGCGCTGTTTTTTTGGTTTACCTCGCGACGCAGGTTAAGAGTTGCCGGCGCAACAAACGCCTCGCCAAGCACATCGTCCTGCTGCTTACCGCAGCCCGTGAGTTGAAACAGCGATATGAGCGAAAGCGCGCCTATCGCAAGAAACCACCGTGGCTTATGCACGTCGCAAGTAGCGCAACACAGTGTTTAGTCTAGCGCGCCGTCGCTGCCACTCGGGTCACCGCATCAGCCGCGCGAGCTCTTTCAAAATGCAGCGGTCCATCACCACGGGAAGACCCGCGCTTTCAGCCTGTTTGGCGGCGTCCTCATTACCACGCCCTCTTGCATCCAGATGCAGCGTACACCACCCTTTCGAAGTGCCGCCTCAACTACCTCCGGTACTCTTGCCGGACGGCGGAAGATGTTCACGATATCAACCGGATCGGGTACTTCCTGCAAGGTGGGATACGCTTTCTCACCCAGCACCTCCGCCTCATTCGGGTTCACCGGGATGACGCGGTAACCTTGCCGCTGCAGAAAACGCGACACACCGAAACTGGGGCGCGTGGGGTTGTTGGACAAACCTACTACCGCGATGGTTTTTGATTGCCGCAGCAGGTCCGTCATCTCTCGGTCGTTCATCATCTTAGCTTTTATTTTCGTTGCTGCGCCGCTCACTTGCGCTGAGAATCTTTTGAAAATGCGCTACCTCGCCGTTCGTTAACGTGCGGTAAGCGCCCGGCTTCAAAGTGCCCAGGTCTAGAAATCCGATCTTCACGCGCTTTAGCTTTTCTACCAAGCGGCCGAAATGCTTGAACATGATTCGCACTTGATTTTGGCGGCCTTCGACCAGCCGCACCTCATACCACGGATTTACCGTTTTGCGAATGAGCTTCAGACCGGCAGGCGCGGTACGCCGGCCGTGCATCGGTATGCCGTGGCGGAACTCTTCCTCCTGCTCCGATGTCAGCGCGCCGTTCGTCTTCACCAAATACGTTTTGGTTACATGGCTCGCCGGTGACATAAGCTGGTTTGCGAACTCACCATCGTTGGTCATCAGCAGCAGGCCTTCACTCGCGTAATCCAATCGCCCGACAGGATAAAGCCGCTCTTGAAAGCCCTTGAAGAACGACATCACGGTCTGGCGCCCTTCTGGATCATGCACCGTGGTCACGCAATCTTTTGGCTTGTTGAAGGCGATGTAGAGGTGGTGTTTGGGCGCGCTTAAGAGGCGGCCGTCCACTTTCACCTTGTCCGCGGAGAGATCAGCTTTCGAGCCAAGCTCGGTCACCGTCTTGCCGTTAACGGAAACGCGTCCAGCCGTGATCAACTCTTCCGCTTTACGGCGGCTGGCGACCCCTGCGTGCGCCAGGATTTTTTGTAAACGTTCTTCAGGCATCGGCGCCCTGCGCGGCGGTTTCTTCGTCCGCGGTTGCGGCGGGCACTGCCCCGTCCTCCGACTCGCTTAGCGCGAGACGTCCAAGCTCCTCAAATTCTTTGAGGGTGGGCAGTTCGGCAAGCGAACTCAAGCCGAACTGCACTAAAAAGTCTCGCGTAGTCTTATACAGGATTGGTTTGCCCAAAACATTCTTGCGGCCGGCCGCGGCAATCAGCTTACGGTCCAGTAGCGTCTTCAACACCCCGGCCCCTTGTACACCGCGCACGTCCATGATCTCGGGAGCCGTAATGGGCTGCTTATACGCGATGACTGCGAGCGTCTCCAGCGCGGCTAGCGAGAGTCTCACGGGCGGCTGCAATCGCTTGACAAACCTGCGAATGGATTCGTGATGCTCCGGCTTGGTCGAGATCTTGTATCCACCCGCCAGCTCGCGAACCGACAAGCCTCGATCGAGTGCAGAGTACTCGGCGACCAGCTGGTTCAGAATTTCTTGGACACGTTCAACCGGCTGCGCGATAGCTGTGGCGATCTGGTCCGCTGTCAGCGGTTCGTCGGTAACATAGATGGCTGCTTCGATGACAGCCTTTAACGTTACGGACTGATCCACCACAGGGGCCGGTTCAGTCGAAGCTTCAGCGATAAACAGAGTGGTCTGAGAATCGAGCTCTTCCTGCGGGGAGCGTTCTACTTCTTGCATGCTGTCGGTCAGTGATATTCCTGTTCTACCGTGGCGAGGTCCTCGGCCGTTTCAGGTGTTTCGTCGAACTCCGGGCCGCGGCGCAGACCGATGTCGCCGAAGGCCTCGCCTTGCGTGAGTTCCACGCTCTGCCGCTTTACTAATTCAAGAATCGCGAGAAACAGACAGATGATCGCGCGGCGGCTGCGCTGACGCGCAAACAACTGGGTGACGGAAACCGCCTCCTGCCGCCGTGAGCGTGTGAGCTGCTGCCGCAAAAACTGAATCATTTCCGGAACGCTGACGTCTTCCCTGCCGATCTCATACATCGGCCGGTTCTTGGCGCGTTCCAGAACTCCTTGGAAGGTTTTGAGCAGGTCGAAGATGGTGACCGTTAGGCCAGGGCCTTCGTCTTCGGCAAGGAACTGCTCCATCTGCGGATTGGACCAGATCGCTTCTTCCACGGTGCGCTTTTGATGCAGCATCTCCGCGGCGTTCTTGAAGCGCTCGTGTTCGATCAATCGATCCACCACCTCTTTGCGTGGATCTTCTTCGGGCGAGATCTTTTCGAGTTCCGGATCGCGCGGCAGCAACGTCCTGCTCTTGATATGGATTAGCGTTGCGGCCATATAGACGAAGTCCGAGCTGAGCTCAATGTCTAGTTCCAGCGCCCTCTGCATGTACTCGAGATATTGCGCCGTGATCTGCGAAATGGGGATATCGTAGATATTGATCTGCTGCTTCCGAATCAGGTCGAGCAGCAAATCCAATGGGCCCTCGTATTGCGCAACATGGAAGTTTAAGGGCGACGACACTAGCTACACGTTAACACGCAAAAGCCGTCATTTAGATGGTAGAAAAGGCTTCCGCTCACCCGCGCAAAAAGCTTTCTAGTATCTTCAACAACTTGCTCGAATCAGCAACTTCGCACTCCCAAAGCACAAGTAATTGCCAGCCAAGTCTGCGCAGTTGTCGGTCGGTGGCTCGGTCCCGCTGTTTATTCCGAGTGAGCTTGGGTACCCAGTAATCGGATCTTGATTTGGGAATGTGAGAATCAATGCATTTGCCGTGCTGGTGCCAGAAGCATCCCCGAACCTCAATGATCCGTTTCAGCCGCGGAAAAACCAGATCGGGTTTTCCGGGCAACTCTTTGGCATGTAGGCGATATCGATAGCCCATCCGGTGTACTGCGCGCCGGACAGCCATCTCTGGCCCGCTGTGCTTGCTGCGAATGCGCCGCATATTCTCAGAGCGACGCCCGGAAGAGAGCGAATCCGTCACTGCTCCGGATCCAGAGCACTTGCTGCCTGTTCCGGAAACTTACGGATCAGCCAACGCAACACTTCAAGCTGATCGGCCGCTGTCGCGCGACGTGTCTGAATCAGCAATTTCTGCAGGGACGGCCGGTCCAACGTCAAGTTACGCGCTCCCTCATTGCAAACAGAGCATATGGCTCGCAGATTTGTGGCCTGGTCACTGCCGCCCATCGACTTATCAATGACGTGTCCAATTTGCAGCCGTGTTCTCCGGCTCTGATCGTATGGGTGAGGTTCACCTGCTACAGCTCCACACATCTGACAAGTAAAGCCATTTCTATCCAACACGACCGCTCTCGTTTCTTTCGAGATATCGCGTTCAAATGCAGGTAGAGGTGTGGAATCGAGCAGCAGGTATTGCCCCGGTTTGAGATCGCTACGGTCGTTGTGAGTAAGAATGGGATATCCTTCTTCAGTACGCAGTTCACGTACTCGCCGCGCCCATTCACTGGTATTCCCGGAAGCTTCGCGTAGCTCTCCGGCGCTTAGTATCCGGCCGACATTTTGTAGAAAGTGTTGCCGAAGCTTAGCGCGAGCGCCTTTTTGCTTCTCGGATATCATGCCACTGCTCAGCTTGCGATTGTGAAGAGTTTACGTGCAGAGAGGCATAGCTTGAGTTGTGCGGCCATTGCACGCGCAAAAGGCGGAGGCAAGGCGTTTCCTACTTGGCGATAAGCGTTTGTCTTAGCGCCAGCAAACAACCAATCATCAGGGAACCCTTGCAGCCGAGCTACCATCCTTACCGTTAGTCTCGGCATACCCACGAAATCAGCAGCTGGCGCTTCCTCCGCTATTCCCAGCCCATCTACGCCTAATGCTGCCCAAGCCTTTCTTGCCCGCGTAGGCCCGAGATCCGGACCCCCATGTTTGTGGGAACCACCTACGACGGTGGGTGCTATTTCGCTGGCCTCAAGCGCCCAGGATTTCGCTGCGCTCCAGCCTCTTGCCGACATGAGGTCACTCAAAGTCTCCCCCACGGTTCGCGGACGAGTGGTAAGCGGTTGCGGCCAGGCGAACTCATCCACGAGGTCATTTCGCAAAGCGACAAACATCACGCGTGGGCGAAGCTGGGGAACACCAAAATCTGCCGCTTGCATGAGCTTCCAGGCAGTCTCGTAGCCGAGTTTCCGCAACTCGGTTCGGATGTATGTACGATAGTCCTCAAACACGGCGTCAAGGATTCCACGCACGTTCTCGATCACCACCGCCCGCGGCCTGATTTCATCAACGAGCCGGATCGTGGCGGGAAATAAATTTCGTTCGTCCTGTTTCCCAAGCTGTTTACCGGCTACGGAGAACGGAGGACATGGCAGACCTCCAGCGAGGAGGTCGATGCCTTTAAACTTGAAACCAGAAAATTCGTTTAGATCTTCTTGAACTACGTTCCAATTGGGACGGTTCAAAGTAAGCGTCGCGCACGCGTGTCGATTAAGTTCTACGAGCCCACAATGATTAAATCCAGCTTGTTCGTAGCCGAGTGCTTGGCCGCCGGCACCCGCGCAGATCTCAAGACTAGTCAAAGGCTCACTCAATTCCAACTTCTCAGTGTACCCAGACCCGTGCAATTCCAGCTGAAACATTGTGCGGACTGCCATCGCCCCTATCCACATCGGCAAGGAGGCAGACCGGCTTCAGATTTTTTGATGGTAAGTGCTTACGCAGCCAGCGTACTCACTGTCGGCCGATGGCTTCGCTCAAACTCCGCAATCGCAGCTTCCTGCTGCAGAATATAACCAAGTTCGTCCACACCATCCAGCATGCAATGTTTTGCAAATTGGTCGATCGGAAACTCAACTGCCGATCCGTCCGGCAGCGTAAGCTTCTGCTCCGCCAGATTCACGCTCACGGTAACGGCCGGATCGTTCGCGACGGCTTCGAACAGCTTCTTGTGAGCGTCCGGCGGAATCACCAGGGGGAGAAGAGAGTTCTTTAGCGCGTTGCCGCAAAAAATATCCGCGAAAGACGTGCTAATCACGGCGCGGAAGCCGTACTGAGTCAATGCCCAGGGAGCGTGCTCGCGCGAACTGCCACAGCCGAAATTATCTCCGGCCAACAGCACCTGAGCCGCGCGGCCCTCCGGCCTATTCAGCAGAAAACCCGGATTAGGCGTGCCGTCCGCGTCGTAGCGCCAATCGAAAAAGAGTTGATCGGCGAGGCCGTTCTTTGAAATCGTCTTCAGAAAACGCGCCGGAATGATCTGGTCGGTGTCGATGTTGTCGATGGCTAAAGGCGCTAGGCGGCTGGTGAAGGCGATGAATTTTTCCATGGCGTTTTCCCCGTCTATAAAAGAGTTCGGACGTCGGTGACGACGCCTGTGAGGGCACTGGCAGCGGCGGTCAAGGGACTCGCTAAAAAAGTTCTGCCGCCCTTTCCCTGCCGGCCCTCGAAATTGCGGTTGCTGGTAGAAACGCTGTACTCGCCCGGCTGCAACTGATCGCCATTCATCGCGATGCACATGGAGCAGCCCGCCTCGCGCCAATCGGCACCCGCGTCTTTGAAGATCTGATCGAGGCCTTCCGCTTGCGCCTGCTTCTTCACTTCCTGCGAGCCAGGCACGACCATCACACGGACATTCGGACTGATCTTGCGGCCGTGCAAAACACTGGCGGCCGCGCGCAGGTCGGAGATGCGGGAATTCGTGCAGCTCCCGATGAACACCACATTCACGGAATGGCCCAGCAAAGGCTTGCCCGACGGCAAGTCCATATAGCGCAAAGCCTTGTCAAGCGACTCCCGTTCCACCGGATCGCTGATGGCAGCCGGATCCGGAACTGATGCCGTAATTGGAATCCCCATGCCCGGGTTGGTGCCGAACGTGATCATGGGTTCAAGCGCGTTGGCGTCAATGTCGATGCTCTTATCGAACTTCGCGCCTGGGTCGGTCGGCAATTGCCGCCACGCCGCGACGGCACGGTCCCAATCAGTACTTTGCGGGGCACAAGGACGGCCGGCCAGATACTGATACGTCGTATCGTCCGGAGCGACCAGCCCAGCACGTGCGCCGCCCTCGATCGACATGTTGCAGACCGTCATGCGCTCCTCCATGGAAAGCGCGCGAATGGCCGAACCTGCATATTCAAAGACACATCCGGTTCCGCCGCCAATGCCGATTCGCGAAATGAGATTCAGGATAATATCCTTCGCCCCCACGCCCTTCTTGAGCGTTCCTTCCACGCGCACTTCATAGGTTTCCGAACGCGATTGCAAAAGGCACTGGGTTGCCAAAACGTGCTCGACTTGGCTGGTACCGATGCCAAATGCCAATGCACCGAAAGCACCATGCGTGGCGGTATGGCTGTCGCCGCAAACGACCGTTAGACCGGGCTGTGTGAGCCCCTGCTCGGGACCAATGATGTGGACGATGCCTTGCTTAGCGCTGCGCGGACCGAAGTCACGGCAGTTCTTTTCGAATTGAACGATCTGCGCTTCTGCCACTTTGTCTAGAATGGGCAGCGCGCGGTCGTAAGTGGGAATGCTGTGATCGGTGGTGCCGATGGTCAAGTCAGGCCGGCGCACTTGCAAGCCGCGCTCGCGCAGCCCGGAAAAGGCCTGCGGAGAGGTGACCTCATGGACCAGATGCAGATCGATGTACAGGAGCGTGGGCGCGCCTTCCCGCTCCGCCACTACATGGTTGTCCCAAACCTTTTCAATGATCGTGCGCCCCTTCGGCGCCGCTCCGTTCGCTTGCGACATGAATTCCTATTCCTTCTATGCAGAAACAGCACGCGCCTTCAGCGCACTGCAAATCGCATCGCCCACTTGGCTGGTCGTAGCAGGCGTACCGGCGGGCTTCAGATCGGCCGTTACCTTTCCGCTGTTCAAAATTTCCTCAATGGCCGCGTTAACCGCGTGAGCCTCTTCCATCAGACCAAAGCTGTAATCCAGCATGGCCGCGACCGACCCGACCGCGCCCAGTGGATTGGCCTTATTTTGACCCGCTATATCGGGCGCCGAGCCATGCACCGGCTCATATAACCCAACCCACGCACCGGAGGGCCGCTTGCTCCCGATGGAAGCGGAAGGCAGCATTCCAATCGATCCAGCCAGCACTGCGCCCTCATCACTCAGAATATCGCCAAAGAGATTCTCTGTAAGTACCACGTCGAAGCGCTTCGGCGTGAGCACCAGTTGCATGGCGCAGTTATCCACCAACAGA
>CAXUCT010000078.1:7864-13659 GCA_964249415.1 uncultured Bryobacteraceae bacterium
CCAACAGATGATCGAGCGCTACGTCGGCATAATCGCGGGCCACTTCGATCACCACGTGCCGCCATAACTGCGAATTTTCAAGTACGTTCGATTTATCAACGCTGGTGACCCGCTTGCGCCTCTTGCGCGCAAGCTGAAAAGCCATGTGCGCCACGCGCTCAATTTCGGGCCGCGTGTAGACCATCGTATTCACGGCGCGCTCTTCGGCGCCGGTTCCCGAAATCCCACGCGGCGTGCCGTAATAGAGCCCGCCGGTCAGTTCGCGAACGATGAGCATGTCGGTTCCATCGACAAGTTCATTCTTGAGCGGCGAGGAATCAATTAGCGCCTTGTACGACCTGACGGGCCGCAGGTTCGCGTAGACCTCCAGCGCTTTCCGGATGCCCAATAAACCGCGCTCGGGACGTTTCTCCGGGGGCGCCTCATCGAATTCCGGCAGTCCCACTGCGCCTAATAGCGTGGCATCCGCTTGGAGCGCCAGTTCGCGCGTCGCGTCGGGGAACGGACTACCTGTTTTATGAATGGCGATGCCGCCGAGCAGGCCCTCGTTCAAGCGAAGGGCATGGCCATGCGCATCAGCAATGTGGCGCAAAACCTTGACTGCTTCGCGAGTGACTTCAACGCCAATGCCATCGCCCGGGAGAATCAGAACATTCAGATTCATCTAGTTAGCCGGCGGCCGAAGCCGGTGTCAGAACGCTCTCGCCCGCAGCGCCACGCCCGATAACCTGGCGCACCAGACCCGCGATCTCTTCATTGCGTAGACCTTTCTTGGTGTCGGCCGCAATCGTGAACTGCGCATATACTTCGTCAAGCTCTTCCCGAGTCAGCTCAAATCCCAAATCTTCGGCGCGCTTTTTCAACGCATGCCGCCCACTGTGCTTCCCAAGAACCAAGCGCGTTTCCGGCACGCCGACGCTGGCAGGACTGATGATTTCATATGTGGATGGATTTTTCAGATAACCATCCTGGTGAATGCCCGCCTCATGAGCGAACGCGTTCTCCCCTACTATGGCTTTGTTCGGCTGCGGACCGAACGAGATAAACTCAGTGAGCATCTGGCTGGCTCCAAAAAGCTTCTCGCTGTGGATCTCGGTCTCAAACGGCAGCCGGTCATGGCGGGTTTTTATCGCCATTACGATCTCTTCCAGAGCGGCATTGCCGGCCCGTTCCCCGATTCCATTCATGGTGCACTCTACTTGACGCGCACCAGCCTTCACGGCCGCCAGAGAATTCGCTACTGCCAAGCCTAGATCATCATGACAATGCACGCTCACCACGGCCCGATCCCCTAAGACCGCCACAATATCGCCGACGAGCGCCGCATATTCTTCGGGAACCGAGTACCCGACCGTATCGGGTAGGTTGACTGTGCGCGCACCGGCCTCAACCACAGCCTTACTGACCTGCCTCAGGTAGTCCACATCGGTCCGGGTAGCGTCTTCCGCCGAGAACTCCACGTCGTCTGAGTAATTACGAGCCAGCGTCACGGCCGCCACTGCAGCGTCCAGCACCTGTTGCCGGCTCTTCCTCAGCTTGTGTTGCAAATGGATGTCACTTGTCGCAATGAAGGTGTGAATACGAGGCCGACGGGCGTGTTGCAGGGCGTTTGCGGCTCGCTCAATGTCGACTGTACACGCGCGCGCGAGGGCGGCGACCTGTATCCAGGGAAACTGCCGACTTACCGCATCTACCGCTTCAAAGTCGCCTTCCGACGAGATGGGGAATCCGGCTTCCAAAACATCAACGCCTAGATCTACCAATTGACCGGCCATTTTGAGCTTTTCCGGCATCAGCATGCTGCAACCCGGAGATTGCTCTCCATCGCGGAGAGTAGTATCGAATATATAGACGCGGCTCACTTGCGTACTCCTGGGGAACTTCCCTATCCTAGGTGCAAAGCACGGGATTATGCAAATTTATAGTTTTAGAAGTTAGTATAAGTTATAATAATGACATAAACGCCTCCGTCGGTGGGCGTCATGGAACTATATCCTCTAAAGGTTTTTCTTACGGTCGCGACAGAGCGCAGTTTCTCAAGAGCGGGAGAGAAATTGCTTCGCACGCAGCCTGCCATTTCAATCGCAATACAACGTCTTGAGAGTGATTTAAAGGAAAAGCTGATCGACCGCTCTGGACGTGAGTTGCTTCTCACGGATGCCGGTCGCGTGGTGCTCGAATACGCGCGACGCTT
Source organism: uncultured Bryobacteraceae bacterium (assembly GCA_964249415.1). GTDB lineage: Bacteria > Acidobacteriota > Terriglobia > Bryobacterales > Bryobacteraceae > Bog-105. The sequence continues at coordinate 10,059 of CAXUCT010000078.1, forward strand.
CCAGAATCTAGAGTCTGACCTCGAGAATGCGCTCCGCGAACTGAAGGACAACTATGCCGGGCGGCTGTCGATCGGGGCGAACGAAATGACGTCGCTGTATCTCATTCAGCACATCGAGCAGTACCGGCGGCTGTTTCCAAAGGTAAAGATTCAGGTTCGGCGATCGGAATCGAGCAAGATTCCGTCGCAGTTACTTGACGGTGAGTTGGAACTCGGCGTGATCAGCTATGATCCTTCAGACGATCATCTGCTTTCGGAGGTGATCTATACCGATCGCCTGGTATTGATTGTCTCTCCCCAGCATCGGTTTGCCGACCGCGGCGAAATCTCTATCTTGGAGTTAGACATGGAGACCTTCATCGCGCACAATGCGATTTCGCCCAATCGCGAGGCCGTACTGCGCGAATTTCAACGTCACAAGGTGCCTTTGAACATGGATGTAGAGATGCCGACGGTGGAAACGATTCGCAGGCTGGTTCAACATAACGAAGGGGTGGCCTTTTTGCCTCGCATGTGCGTGGAGCAGGAGATCCGGCAAGGACTGGTGCGGGAGATCAAAGTCAAAGAGTTGAGTCTTGATCGTAAGATCCGCTTGATTTATCCGGCGCGCCGCGCATTGAGTCACGCAGCCAAGGCATTTCTGGAAGTGGTGAAGCGCGGGAGCGCTGAAACGGAGCGGCTGCAGGAACTGGCGTGAGTTCGGTCGCCGTCATCGGAGCAGGAATTATTGGCATGTCGGCCGCTTGGCGGCTGGCTCAATCCGGCTGGCAGGTAACCGTGTTTGACGGAGGTCCCTACGGCACGGAGGCAAGCTGGGCTGGCGCGGGAATGCTATCGCCAGGCGGTGAGATCGAGTCGGCTTCGCCGCTCGCGGCGCTGGCCATCGAGTCTCGTCAAATCTACGGCGCGTTTGTTCGCGAGCTAGAACAAGCCTCGGGTTCACAAATCGATTATCAGGAGTGCGGCGCGCTGGAACTCGCCTATTCGGCGGAGGAATTGGCGGCACTGGAGCGCAAAGCCTCGCGGCAAGAGGCTCTCGGCATCGCTTCGAAAGTGGTCTCGGTAGCTCAGGTGGGGCAGTTCTGGCCCAGAGTTCGTCGCGACGGGTTGGTAGGGGCGCGCTTTTACCCTGGCGATGCGATTGTGAACCCGCGAGACTTACTCGCGGCGCTCAGGATCGTTTGCGAGAAGCTGGAAGCTTCTTTTAAACTGAACTGCCCAGTAACGGGAGCTGAACTTTCCGGCGACAGCATTGTGGTGCATACCCCGCCCACCTTGGACAGATTCGATGCAGCGCTGATCGCGGCCGGCGCGTGGAGTAGTTCTATAGAAGTGAGCGGCCTGCCTCCTCTTCCGCCGGTGAAGCCGGTGAAAGGGCACCTCATTGGATACAGGCAGCCTGATCAGACCTGCAGCACCATCCTGCGCCACCGCCATACCTACCTATTGCAACGAGCAAATGGGATGTTGATCGCAGGGGCTTCGACAGAAGATATTGGCTTTAACCGCGATCTGCAGCCCCAAATCCTGGAGGGTCTAGCCGAAGAAGCAGCTTCCTTGTTGCCGCACCTTGCTGAAACGACGCGCTCGGAAGCCTGGATGGGATTCCGGCCCGCCAGCGATGGCTTGCAATTGGGCGCCTGGTATTCTCCGCGCTTCTATTTGGCTTATGGCCATTACCGAAACGGCATTCTGCTGGCCCCGGTAACGGCGCAGCGTCTAGTTTCGGAGATTAACGCCAACTTCGAAACGCGCTAGATCGCTTTCGCTGAATCTCCTCGATCAGTGCCGGCACCTCCGAGCGGCGCTTCAGCAGATTTTCAAGTAGCTGTTCGAGGGCGGCTTCGTCGCCGTTAAGCCAGCTCCGGGGGATCTCTTTCCAGGCGGAATCGATAACCTCTACCGGAAAATTTGCCACCATGTCTAGCCACGGCTGGAAAGAATCCAGCGAGCGAACCTCATCGTACACAGAAGTACGGAAATAGAGTCCTTGGATAGGCGAGTCGTGAAACTGCCAACCCGATCCGTTGAAGGCGAAGCCGTGGTCTATCATCTGCGCGAAGAATCCGAGTCGGGCTGGTGCCTCGCCACGCAACGGAGTCCAGCCTTTGGCGCGTGCACGGAAGAAGACAGCTTGCCGCGTATCGGCGTTAGCTACCCATTTATCGAAGACGAGCATGCCTAGAAAGTCCACGCGGTTCTCTACTTTGTCCAGCAGCTTGTCGGGGAGGAAATCGAAAATCGCTACCCGGTCCGGATGCACCGCCAGCCGCGACCCAAAATGCAAGCCCGGCGGAACCGGAAGACGCTCAGAGCCAACGGAAAGATGCAACTCGGGATTCTTTTCCATGAACTCCGGCGTGAGTTCAATTACCGCAGTATCGGGTACAAAGATCTGCAAATACCGCAGAAAGGCAGAGGCGAGCCACTCGTTTACTAAGATACGGCGATGCTGCGGATTGTTGGTGAACTTAACGACATAGTATCCGCCATCTTCAGCTTCGAGCAAGTGAGCCTGCGCTCCTCCCCGCATCTTCCGTATGAAACTGCGCGCGCGAATGGGCATGCACTCGGAATCTGAATGAGAGAATCAGTCCTTAGCCAGGAATTCCTTGCAGGCGAAATTCACTTGGGGACTGCTAGGCTATGTATTTGTCACAACAAAAGAAGGAGCAAAACTCACGAATGGCTGAAGAGACCGCAGAGAAGCGCGCCGCCGGTGGCGCTACCCCGGACGAAGTTGCTCTCGAGTTGATGAAATTCATTGCTGTAACGACTGGCTATGGACGCGGCACGCCCACGACCGGCTTTGGTGGAAAAGGATCAGGCTCCCGCTCCAGCGAGGAATACGCTGATGCCCTCCTGGAACTCTACGAGCGCTGCCGGACCATTCTTCGTAAATCGAAGTAATTCCTCCACGGGCGCCCTCCCGATGCCGATGTTAGTAGCGGGGAGGGAACGCCCGTTAGGGGAATTATCTCCTCTTCGAACTCTTCTTAGAAGCCGTCTTCTTAGCTGCCTTCTTTTGCGTCGACTTCTTGGCAGTGCTCTTCTTCGCGGCCGTTCGTTTCTGAGCTGTCTTCCCAGCGGTTTTCCTCGAAGTGTTTTTCGTGGCTGCCTTAGGGGGAGATTTCTTCGTCGCTCTGTTTGGAGTGCTCTTCTTTGAGGGCACGCTGGCCTTCTTTGCGCCCTTAGTTGAAGACTTCTGGGCGGACTTCTTGCTTGCCTTTGAACCCCCGCTCCCCCCCGCTTTCTTCGCCGGAGCCTCGCTGGTTTTTTTGGCGGCTGTCTTCTTGCCCGCAGCCTTACTGGTTTTTTTTGGGGCTGTCTTCTTAGCCGGTGGCTCGTCTTCTTCTACTTCCGCGCCCAGGACCTCTTCCATGTCCTCGCCATCACCCTCGTCCTCTTCCTCAGGCTCATCCGGTTCCGTTGCCTCCGGTGGACTGGCCTTCTTAGCGTGATGGTGGCTCGGATGATCGTGCGACTGAGTTGCAGCGTCCCCTTCCGCGGCGCTTTCCTGCTTTGCAGCAGGCTTCTTCTCCGCAGGAGCAGTTTCCTATTCTAGATCATCTTAGTCGTCATCGTACTCATCGCCTCCGCC
>CAXUCT010000079.1:0-7225 GCA_964249415.1 uncultured Bryobacteraceae bacterium
TGATAACACTGTAATACGCATTTTCAAGCATGTAGACGCGATTTGCTACGCCAAGCGCGAGCGCGCCACCGCTGCCGCCTTCACCGATCACGATCGCGATCACAGGACTTGTTAGGCGCGACATCTCGCGTAGGTTATAAGCGATGGCTTCGGCTTGACCGCGTTCTTCCGCATCAATGCCGGGGTAAGCCCCCACAGTGTCGATAAGCGTGATGATGGGGCGGCGAAACTTAGCCGCCAGTTGCATCAGCCGCATGGACTTGCGATAGCCTTCCGGCTTAGGCATGCCAAAGTTGCGGAGCAGCTTCTCCTTGGTGCCGCGTCCTTTCTGCTGGCCGATAACCATGACGGGCGTGCCTTCAAAAAATCCCATGCCGCCGATGATGGACTTATCGTCGCCGTAGAAGCGATCTCCGTGCAGCTCCTCGAAACCGGTAATTAGCGCTCCTATGTAATCGAGCGAATGAGGCCGCTTAGGGTGCCGCGCAAGTTGAACACGCTGCCAACTCGGGTTTGTTTCCGATACCGTGACGGCGATCTCTTCCGATAATTCTTGTTCTTCAGGCTCCATCAGCTCGCCAAGACTTCCATGGCTTCCGGGCCGCAGATCTTCTCCACCTCGGCGCGGAACTCCCGATCCGGCCTCACTTTGTTTGTAACATCCATAACCACCGAAAAATCCCGCGGCTTCTCGATGCGCAGACGCACTTCTGTGGCGCCGCTCTTACGTACGAAAAGTTCGTTCAAAGCGTCTGCCTTCTCGGTCGATGTCTCATCTCTTAACCAGACCCGAATCGAAATCAGCGAAGGCAAGTCGATGCGAGCATCCTCCAACTTGACCATTTCCTGTATAGAAAGTTTCGAGGGACATCCCTCCTCCGGTAAGGCTGACGCGCGAAGGAATACCGGAGCGTCCTCCTGCAAGACGGGCAGTAGCTCTTCATAACGATTAGCGAAGACCATCGCCTCCACCGTTCCGCGCCGGTCATCAATCTTCATGGAGGCCCAATATTTCCCATCACGGTTGGTTTTGCGGACGATGTTCGTAAGGATGCCGCACATCGCCACCGGCGCGCCCTTTTCAAGATCGTCCAAGCGGTCGCTGAAGTGAGTGGCAAGATCGGCAACCTTGTCCTTGAAGCGTTCAAGCGGGTGGCCCGAGACGTAGATCCCCAGCAGCTCTTTCTCGCCCGCCAGCTTCTGCTCCATCGTCCAGTCGGGTAGCTTCGCGAGTGGATACTCCGTCTTCTCCTCTTCCTGGATGAACCCGAAGAGTCCGTGCTGGCCCATGGCGCGGTCGCGCGAGGCGCGCATGCCGGATTCCAGGGCTCGATCAATCGCTTCAGTCAACTGTGCGCGGTTCCCCCCAACGGAATCGAGCGCTCCAGCTTTAATCAAGCTTTCCACCACGCGCCTGTTTACGTTCCCGAGATTCACGCGTTCGCAAAAGTTGTAGACCGAAGTAAAACGGCCGCCCTCCTGGCGCGCTGCCGCGATTGCTTCTACCGCGCCCTGGCCTACGTTTTTGATCGCGCCCAAGCCGAAGCGGATCGCCTCGCCTGCCGGAGTAAAGAACAGATCGCTTTCATTCACGTCAGGAGGAAGAACCTGAATGCCGGTCTCGCGGCACTCGTTGATGTACTTGACGATCTTGTCCGTGTTGCCCGCTTCCGAAGTGAGCAAAGCGGAAATGAACTCCACCGCGTAATGAGTCTTCAAGTACGCGGTAACGAACGCCAGATAAGCGTAGGCGGCCGAATGCGACTTATTGAACCCGTACCCCGCAAACTGTTCCATCAAATCGAAGATTTTGGCAATCTTCTTGGGCGGGAATCCACGCTCGGTAGCGCCCGTAATGAAGCGCTCGCGCTGTTTCGCCATCTCGGTGGCGCTCTTCTTACCCATCGCGCGGCGCAGGATGTCGGCGTCGCCCAGTGAGTAGCCGGCCAGCCTGTTGGAGATCTGCATAACCTGCTCCTGATAGAGGATGACGCCGTAGGTCTCCTCCAACAACTCCTTCAATTCGGGCACATCGTAGACGATGGGCTTGCGGCCATGCTTACGGTCGATGAAGTCCGGAATCATGCCACCCTGAATGGGCCCAGGGCGGTAAAGAGCATTCAAGGCGCACAGATCTTCTATGCGGTTTGGCTGGTAGCGGCGGAGGATGTCCTGCATGCCAGGCGACTCAAACTGGAATACGCCGCTGGTAAATCCAGTGCTGAAGATCTTCTCGTAGGTTCGCGCGTCATCAAGGGGAAGATCTTCCAGAACAATCTTCTCTCCGCGGTATTTCTCTATCAACTTCAGCGCCTGCTCAATGATGGTGAGCGTGGTGAGCCCGAGAAAGTCCATCTTCAGCAGGCCGAGCTTCTCCAGGCCGCCCATGTCATACTGGGTGACCAGTTCCTGCTTATTGGTAACGTAGAGCGGCACCAGGTCGCGGAGCGGCAGCGAAGAGATAACTACGCCTGCGGCATGCATGCCTGCATTGCGGCAGACCCCCTCCAGCCGCATACTGACGTCCAGAACTTCCTTGACGCGCGGTTCCTTAGCAGACAATGCTTTCAGTTCGGGATCCTCGATCGCTTGCTCCAGCTTGATATTGAGAGTCCGGGGAACCAGCTTTGAGATGCGATCCACGTCCGCGAAGCTCATATCGAGCACGCGTCCAACGTCTTTAATGGCGGCTTTGGCCGCGAGGGTGCCGAAGGTGATGATTTGCGCCACCTGCTCGCGACCGTACTTCTCGGTGACGTACTGGATCACTTCGCCGCGGCGGTTGGTACAAAAGTCGATATCGATGTCCGGCATGCTGATGCGCTCCGGGTTCAGGAAGCGCTCAAAGAGAAGGCCGTATTCGAGTGGATCAATGTCGGTAATCTCCATGGCGTAGCCGACGAGGCTGCCGGCGGCGGATCCACGGCCCGGACCGACGGGAATGCCCTTCTGCTTGGCGAACCGGATGAAGTCCCAGACGATCAAGAAGTATCCGGAGAACTTCATCTGCTGGATCATCCGGATTTCGAGTTCCAGGCGTTCCACGTATTCGGGCAGATCATGCTTCAGCCGCCCTTGCGCGCGCAGGGCTTCCAGACGGCCGCGGCGCTTCTCGAAGCCTTCTCGCGCTACATAAGCGAAATAGCTGTCCGCAGTGTGGCTCTGCGGCACGTCAAATCGAGGAAACGGATCTTTGACTTTCTCCAGCTTCACCTGACAGCGCTGAGCGATATCCCAGGTGCGATCGAGCGCATCTTCTACCTCGGCGAAGCGTGACATCATTTCGGCTCGAGTTTTGAGATAGAAATCGGGAGTGCTGAATTTCATCCGATTGGGATCGGACATAGTCTTGCCGGTCTGAATGCAAAGCAGAATCTCATGGGCACGAACATCGTCGTGCGTCAGGTAGTGTGCATCATTGGTGACCACCAGCGGAATACCAGTATCGGCGGCCATGCGCCGAACCTGGGGCAACAGGAGCTTGTCCTGATCGAGACCGTGGTCTTGCATTTCGAGGAAGAAGTTCTCTTTGCCGAACAGGTCCGCATACTCATTGGTCAGACGCTTGGCATCGTCATACCGGTCCGCCAGAATGGTTTCGTTGACGTCGCCTCGCAAACAGGCCGACATCGCAATCAGTCCCTTGGAGTGTTGCGCCAGCAGATCCTTATCAATCCTCGGCTTGTAGTAGAAGCCGTCCAGATATCCCGTCGAGACGAGATTGATCAGGTTCTTATAGCCTTCCTGCGTCTGGGATAAGAGCACCAGATGGTTGTAGCGATCTGAATCCGAGCGGGTCTTGTGGCCCTGCTGGGAGACGTACACTTCGCAGCCAATCACCGGATGAATGCCGTGCGCATGGGCCTCGTTATAGAACTCAACAGCGCCGAACAGGTTGCCATGGTCGGTCATCGCGACCGCCGGCATTTTCTGCTGCTCAATGATGTTCATCATCTGCTTGATGTCGCAGGCGCCATCCAGCAGTGAATAGTCCGTGTGGTTATGAAGGTGAACGAACGGGCGTTCGGACATGCGAGTGTAATTCCATTTTAAAGGAGGGGGCCGGGTTCATTTTGGCGCTAGTACTTTCGGTCGGGCTCCGGCTGATCTTAGGAGAGGAATTGCTCAGGACACAGGCGTTTCGGGTCCTTGTCTAAGCGTTTATCGAATTGTAATCGAGCTGTAATGCTTTTCCGGTAAATTTGGTGACGTTCAACAGGGGTGGCCTTCGCGTACTCACGCGAGGTGTGCCTCGCAAAGGACATAACTTCGAGGGATCGCAAGGGAGATTATGAGCAGAAGACCGATTCTGGGCGTACTCTGCGTGTGTGTATTGTCGTTTTCGCTTCAAGGAGCGGAAACGCCGGCCCAGCCGGGCTCGCCGGGCACAAGCGCGGCGGGGGCAAGCGCATCCGAAGCAAGTACGGACGTCTCATCGACGACCAGTTCTGAAGACTTAAGGCAACTCCGCCAGCGGATTGCCAAACAAGAAGACGAAATTAAGCAACTCCAGAAATCACTGGAGGAGCAACGCACCATGCTCGAAAGAGTGGAGAGCAGCATCGCGGCACCCGCTGCGGTGAACACGGTAGCGGTGGCCAATGGGGCAGCCCCGGTTGAAATGATACCGGCCGTCAACGTGGCACGTCCGAGAGTTGCATGGGGCAGACAGAATCTGCAGTCTGCCAATCCGTCGCCGCTCGGCATCCGAATCGGCGACAGCACATTCACGCCGCTGGGGTTTGTTGATGCTACGTTCTTCGGGCGTTCATCGAATGTAGGCAGCGGTCTGGGAACGAATTTCGGATCGATCCCGTACAACACACTTGCAACCGGCCATCTTTCTGAAGCCAATTTCACAACTCAAAACTCGCGCATCGGATTCCGGGTAGATTCGAATGTTCTTGGATACAAAGTGCTCGGGTACTTCGAGGCTGACTTTCTGGGTAATCAGCCCGGCAACGTTTTTGTGACGAGCAACTCAAACACGTTCCGCATGCGGAACGTGTTTGTGGACGTGAACAAAGACGGGTTAGAGATTTTAGCTGGACAAGACTGGAGCTTGGCAACTCCGAACCGCAAAGGTTTATCACCGCTGCCGAGCGACATCTTCTACACGCAGAATATGGACACCAATTACCAGGCCGGTCTAGTCTGGGCTCGTCAAACGCAATTCCGCTTCGTTGCGCATCCGAACGAGAACCTCGCTTTCGGCGTCTCGCTTGAAAATCCGCAGCAGTATATCGGCGGCTCGAGTGGCGGATCGTCGGTAACTCTTCCATCAGCGGCCGCATTCGCCACCGCGGTGAACGGAGGCCAGTTCAACAACGGAGCCAGCAACTATTCCGCTGCGAACCTCCATCCCGATATCATCTTCAAAGCTGCTTATGACGGACACGTCGGCAACGATCAAGTGATGCACGTAGAAGCAGTGGGAATGGTCCGCAGCTTCAAGGACAGCTTTGGGGTGAACGCCGCGGGGAACCCAATCGCAACCGGGACTCCGGTGAGTTTCCATACCGACACCGTAACCGCTGCTGCCGGCGAGGTGAACGCCAACCTGGAAGTAGTGAAGAACTTCCGCATCATTGCCAATACATATTTCGGTTCCGGAAACGGCCGCTATCTCTTAGGGCAGGTTCCGGACGTGGTGATTCGCGCAAATGGCAGTCTCTCTCCCATCCACAGCTATTCGACTGTGGATGGCATTGAGTACAACCTAACGAAGAACACGTTGCTTGACGTCTACTACGGCGGCATCTACGCTAAGCGAGACGTGACGGTAGATACCAACGCGACCCGCACCCCCATCGGATACGGATACGCCGGTTCGGCAAACAGTCAGAACCGGGCCATCCAGGAAGGCACCATTGGAATCACCCGCACCTTCTGGAAGAATCCGAGCTACGGCGCGCTTTCGCTGATCACTCAATACTCGTACCTGACGCGGAACCCGTGGGCTATCTTAACCGGGCAGGCGCGCGCCACTCACACCGACATGTACTGGGTGGATCTTCGGTACACCTTGCCGTAGAGGGCGACTCAGCGGAAGAAAGAAAGGGGCACTGGTTTGGACCAGTGCCCCTTTTGTTTGCTGCTTAAAATAAAAACGCCCTCGGGAACCCCGAGGGCGGAAGTTTGTTCATTCCCGCTATCGCGGGAGGTAATTATTTCTTTCCAGATTTCTTTGTCGCGCCGCTCTTCTTGGAAGAAGAGGAGGCTTTCTTCGAACTGGACTTTTTGGTTGCGTTCTTCATCGAGCGATTCTCCCTAACGTAAATTTGCAATCTTATAGATCGCAGTGTGATTCATATATAAGGTTGTTCTCAAGAGAAGTCAAGAGAAAAATTACTGAGCGCGAATTCGAGATTTGGTCAGCGCTTCTCCGCTGACGGTAAAACGTAAATCTCAGATTTGTTTTACCTGTCTTATCGGTTCTTCGCGTCTTTTAGCGAGAGCAATTGCAGGTTATCCTTTTGTTGAACTGATGAATTGCCGCCACTTGAGATGTTGTGAGTTGCGATCGCTGACGATCCTCACGTTGGTGGCGTGCTTCCTCCTCTTACCCGCGTGTGGGAAAAAACGGCGCACCGCGCGACCACCCGCTGCTCCGCAACCGTCGACGGCGAATGCTCATCCACCCTCCGCGCCACCTCAGCGAATGCGAGGAGTGTTGAAGGTGGGCTATGTCGAAGAAGGTGTCGCCAGCTGGTATGGAGTGCCGTTTCATGGGCGGCCCGCAGCGGACGGGGAGATCTACGATATGGAAACTCTGGTGGCCGCGCATCGCGTGATGCCGTTCAACACTTGGCTGCGCGTGAGGAATGTCGCGAATGGAAAGAGCGTAGACGTTCGGGTGATTGACCGCGGTCCCTTCGTAGAGGGCCGGCTGATTGATCTGTCGAAAGCGGCAGCGAGGCAAATAGATCTTATCGGCCCAGGCACGGGTCAGGTTAGGTTAGAGGTGATCGCCGCGCCGCAGGACATCCCCTCGAATGATTTTTACGCCGTTCAGGTGGCTGCGTTCTCCGTTTACGCAAATGCAGAGCGAACGCGAGCGGCGTACGCGGAACGCTTCGGGACAGCGCAACTGGCAGTGAAGCAAGGAAGCGTGCCACTCTGGCGCGTGTTGGTGGGTAAAGAAAACTCAATCCGTGGCGCGCAGGAATTGGCAGAGCGGCTGCGCACGGAAGAGAAGAACGTCTTTGTTGTTCGCCTGGATGAG
>CAXUCT010000079.1:7235-13568 GCA_964249415.1 uncultured Bryobacteraceae bacterium
GACGGTTCCGAACACGCTGCCGAATGCCGCTTCGCCCGTTCCTGCCTCTCCAACCGCGGCGCCATTGCATTAGCCGCGCGGTGCAGTCGCGTGATGTGATGCACGCGGAGACTTTCTCATGAGGTGGCGCACTACATTCACGACCTTAACTCGCCGTGAAGCCACAAACAGCTCTCGATATCTCGCCGCTTGCCACGCTGGTGGGAAACTCGGCCGCGATCAAGCAGGTGCATCGGCAGGTGACGCGGATGGCGAAAGCGCGTTTCCCGGTGCTGCTACTGGGCGAGACGGGAACCGGCAAGGAGGTGGCGGCGCGCGCTATCCATAACCTGGAAGCGCATGGTCCGTTCGTGGTTGTGGACTGTTCCTCGCTGGTGGGGCCGCTGATGGAGAGCGAACTCTTCGGGTATGCCAAAGGCGCATTCACGGGAGCACACAATCAGAAGCTGGGACTGTTGGACGCGGCGAACGGCGGCACAGCGTTCTTTGATGAGATCGGCGAGCTGCCACTCGAAGTACAGATGAAGCTGCTGCGCGTTCTTCAGGAAAAGGAGTTCCGGGCGATTGGCGGCCTTGCGCAGCGAAGTTCAAACTTCCGGGTAATCGCCGCCACCAACAGAAACCTGGCGGCTGAGGTAGAAGCGAAGCGCTTTCGTCAGGATCTCTTTTATCGCCTGAACGTGATGCGGCTGCGAATGCCGGCCTTGCGCGAGCGCCGCGAAGACATCGCCACGCTGATCAACCACTTCCTGCAACGGCACGGCAACGGGCACAAGCTCACAGACGGGGTGCTGGACGCGCTGATGCAATATGACTGGCCGGGCAACGTGCGGGAACTGGAGCATACGGTGCAGCAGATGGTCGCGATGAACTCGGGGCCATGGATTACCTCCGCAGATCTTCCGTCCACAGTGGCGAACCGGCGTGCCGAGCGTGAAGCTCAGAGCTGGGCCTCCGGCATGCCTGCGCCAGAGTGCGCGCACGGTTCAAACGGAGCGGGTCACGGCGTGCGGCCTTTAGCCGACGTGGAAAGGCATGCTATTCTCATCGCCCTTGAATATACGAAGGGTGACCGGACGATTGCAGCGGCGATGTTGGGCATTGGACGGACCACTCTGTACCGCAAGCTGAAGGAGTACGGGCTGTAAGATTGGGATCGTGCGGATCGCGCTCGACGCCACCTACAGCATAGATCCACATCCCACCGGCATCGCGGTCTACTCCCGCGAGATGATCTCGGGGCTGGCCCGGATCTACTCGAACGACGAGTTCTTCCCCTGCTACCGGCCCAAGCAATTCAGACGCTCCACTCGGCTCCTCTATGGGAACGCGCACAGAAGAGTGTTGCTGCCGCCTATCCCTACTTTCCGGGCGGACGTGTTTCACGCCTTAAACCAACGAGTAGACGGCCGCCCAGCGAAGAGAGTCTTATCTACCTTTCACGACCTGTTTGTAATCACCAGCGAATATTCCTCGCGACAATTCAGAGCGCGTTTCGCCGAACAGGCCCGGCAAGCAGCGGCCAACTCCGATGTGATTATTGCGGTATCGCAGTTCACGGCCGATCAGGTACACGATCTTCTGGGGGGTGGAACGATCGCGTATCCAAGTGATCCCGCATGGCGTTCACGAAGCGTCCGCTTCGGCAGAAGTGCCGCGGGAAAAGATGATCCTGTGCGTGGGCGCGCTGCAAGTCCGCAAGAATATCGCTCGTTTGGTAGATGCATTCGAGTCAGCTCCTCCGGATTGGATTCTGGTCTTGGCGGGATCTCCTACGGGCTATGGGTCAGTCGACATACTGGGACGAATCGAGCGCAGCAGATGCCGCGATCGCATTCGTGTCACCGGGTACGTCACCGGGCGAGAGCTTGGGCAATTGTACTCACGCGCGTCGATCTTCGCGTTCCCCTCGCTTGCGGAAGGATTCGGCATCCCCGTGTTGGAGGCGATGGCGCACGGCGTTCCGGTGGTGACCTCTAAAGGATCGGCACTGGAAGAAGTCGCCGGTGATGCGGCGCTGCTGGTGCATCCTGAGCAAGCTGAAGAGATACAATGCGCCTTGCTCCAGCTTATACAGGATGAAGACTTACGCGCGACTCTTGAGCGACTCGGGCGGCAGCGGGCCGCCCTATACAGCTGGGAACTGGCCGTTCGCTCCACGCATGGGGTGTATGAAGAAGTGGTGAAGTAAGAAGGAATTACTTGGAGTCTTCTTCAATGGAGATCTTCAGAGCGCGGAGAAACTTCTGGTCTTGCGTGGTGAGACGGATTTTGCCCGCCGATTCCTGATGCACATGCTCGGCGTCGAGTTCCCCGCCCTCGGTCTCGTCTTCCTCATCGCGCTTGTTGAAGCCGATGGTTGCCTCCAGTACCAAGAAAACGTCGTATCCAGCACGTTTGATTTCGCCGATAGCGCCCGCAATCCGGTCCGACTCAGAGAGCGATTCGTTGATGGCGTTGCCCAGTTCCTGCATCAGCTCCTTCAATCTGTCGTCCAAAATTTCCCCTTTCCCGGGCAGTTTCAGGTTATCACCGAGTCCAGAGTTCCAGAACAACGGGAGGTATTGTATCCAGCAACAAATCAGCACCTTCGAAGTACTAGTGGATTCAGGAGCTTAACCGGGTCCAGCTATTTGATGCACCTGCCTATAGGATTGCTCTTCTTATCGGACAACCGCTAGGGATACGTGACCCCCAGTTACGTCTCTGAAGTTCTTTGCTCGTAGGCCTTGGTGGAATAGCGGGCAGCTTCCGCCTGGGCGCCCGCCGTGTTGTCGTGAGTTCGTATCGCTTGTTTGTACTCGTTCACAGCGCGATCCCGTTGCCCGGTGACATCGAAGATCTTTCCTAGATTGACGTGCGACCAAACCTCCGTCCATTTTGGATCGAGATCGCCATTGATGGCAGAACGAAACTCGTTCGCGGCGGATTGAAAATTATGCTGCAGGAAGAAAAGCTCGCCGATACGGTAGTGCGCCAGCGAATTGTTCTTATTCACTTCGAGAGCCTTCTGATATTCCCGGAGAGCGTTGGCGTAGTCGTTGATTTCGACAAACTGCTCCCCACGCCGGATCGCCACGGCAATTTGAATGCTGGGGTCGAGGCGAAGCAGAACGTGATTGGGATCAAGTGTCAGCTTGCGCGGCTTACCAAACGTGTCGACGCTAAACTCCGATGAGGTACCGGTTACCTCAATCTTTTTGTCCTCGGGATTGCCTTCCGTTTCGATTCTCAAATCAACCGGCATGCGAAAGGTGTCAAGGTCCTGATTGATCTTGCCGACGACACGAAAACCCTGCTGTGTCCGAAGCACGGTGTACTCGAGCTTGAACTCGGGTGATCCACTCGACTCAAGCCACTGGATGAAGAAGTAGCGGAGATCCTGGCCAGACACCTGCTCCATTACCTTGCGGAAGTCTTCGCTGGTTGCCGATTGCCAGGTGTATTTATCCAGGAAGGCGTGAAGTCCTTTCTTGAAGTTCGCATCACCGAGGACATTGCGCAGCATATTAAGCACGGCGGCGCCTTTGGCTGCTGTGACGGCCCAGTACTCGGGCGAGTAGTCTTCAATGCGCGCGGCCTGCAAGACGGGAGGATCCTTGACTGTAAGCGCCTCGACATAAGTGAGCTTAAGATCGCCTTCCATGGCCGCTTGGCCGGCTGTATGCTCCTCGTACAAAAGCTCGGAGTAGCGCGCAGGCCCGTTCTCCAGCCATAGATAATTGCGATTGGAGGGCGAGACCAGATTGCCCCACCATTGCCGGGATAGTTGGTTGGCAAGCAAGCGTGTATTTACTTTTGCTCCGACCGAAGCAGGGGCAAGGAAGATCAGCCCGGGCGCGGAGTATCCGTTGACAGCGCCATCTTCGGTTTCAATCAGAGTGAGACTGGCCTGAGGAGCCAAGCCGTACTCAGACGTGAGAAACGTCATGATCTTTCCGGTCTCGTCGCCATAAGCTTGCGCGCTGCCTTTGTGCTCCTCACGAAAGAAGACCTGACTGTTGATGCCTTGCGAGGACACTCGCACGGGATCGCCTTTCACGATAGCGATGCTGCCGGGGAAGCTCGCTTTGTCATAGTGGAAAGACGAAACGGCGCGCCCGTTGCCGGCCTGATCGGTCTTTGCATCACCACTTGCCACGACGCGATAATCGGCAGGCGTAGTGATGCGAAGGTCGGCCGCAAAGCGGTTAACTGTATAGCCGCTAACGGGAAACCAGCGCGCAGGGTAGAGGAGATAGCCGAAGTCGGGGTGCAAGGCGGCAAACTTGATGCCAGAAATCGGTGATTCTTCAGCGCCAGTGAGCTTGCCATCGTAGGTGACCGAAATCTGAGTACGCTGGGCCTTCTGCAGAGCCTTAGGAAAGCCGATGCGAATGGTGAAATCAGGAGCGCTGCGGCCGACTGCTAAGGGCTGCCCCTGCTGATCGACGGCTTTCGAGACCGTCAAAGCGTTGTTGAGTTCGAAGATGACGGCATCCGTCGCCTCAAGCGGGGTGAATTCAATTTTGGCGGTGGCGGTGATTGCTTGAGTACGGGGATTGACGTCCGCGTCGATCGTGTACTTCTGGACTTCGATGCGGGACCGTTTCTCCTGGGCTCCGACACCCGCGGTCAACGCCAGGATAAGAACTAGACTTTTCAAGCCACGCATGATCACCTTATTGTCTCCTCGACCAGATCGCCTGCATGCGCCAGTCCATCCAGCTTGCTCTTCAACGTAGCGTCTATCACTTCAGCAGCGCGGCGCAATGGGTCTCCTTCTCTTGTCAGCAGTTTGCGAACGGCTAGAAGGCCTGCGCGCATTTGACTGGCCCGTTCCTCGCTGTTTAGTAGTTCCTCTGCCGCGGCCGCAAGTTTTCCGGGCGTCATGTCGTGTTGAATCAGTTCAGGAACCACTTGGGTATTCGCGACTAGATTGACCATGGAGAGAAAAGGAACTTTAACCAGATGACGGGCTCCATACCAGCTCAGCTGCGTAACCTTATAGAACGTCACCATGGGAGTGCCCAGCACGGCGGCCTCAATCGTCACGGTTCCACTCGCCGCCAGTGCAAGGTCCGCGTGCCCAATCGAGTTCCAAGTATCGTTTTCTACTATTTGGATGGACAGGGCCCGAATGCGTTCCCCAAATTTCGCGAAAGCTTCCCTCGCGCGAAAGCCGCTCGGGATAGCCAACGTAAAGCAGAGGTCTAAGTGGCGGCGAAGCCTGGCGACAGTCTCCAGGAGAATGGGGATGTGCCTGCCCGCCTCCCCCACGCGGCTGCCTGGCAACAAGACCACCATACGGGAACTTTTCGGCAGTTGGTAGCGTTCGAAGAAGTCGCCGCGGCTCACCGACGTTTGGACCATCTTCGCGAGCGGATGACCTATATATGTTGCGTCCACCCCTCGCTCCCGGAACCAGGCCTCCTCAAATGGAAAGAGGCAGAAGAGTTTGTCAACTAACCGCGCAATGGTCTTGACCCGGCTTTGACGCCAAGCCCAGACCTGGGGAGCGACCAAATAGAACACGGGCACGCCCAAGCGCTTCAGATGGCGGGCGAGACGGAGATGAAAGTCGGGACTATCGGTGAGAAGCGCTGCGTCGGGCGCATGCTTCTCCGCAAAACCGACGAGCTTGCGGTACTTACCGTAGATGCGAGGGAGATGGCCCACTACTTCGGTCAAACCGACTACCGCCAGATCCGCGGAGTCAATGATCGGCTCCACTCCGGCGCTCTGCAGCTTGGGTCCGGCGCAGCCGTAGAAAGTGGCGCCGGGGTAGAGCTGCGAAAGGTGAGAAACCACGCCGGCAGCGTATAAATCGCCAGACGCCTCGCCTGCGGAAACCAGAAATTGCACTTTGTTCTTCAAGTTTAGCAATCAAAATGGCCGTACTGTGCCGTGGCGGACGAGCCAAAGGGTGGCGCGCAGAGCCGTTTTACGGGGAACGCTCTCTGGTAGAATCGAGGTCGAAAAAGCATAGATGCCCAGCCCAAGAGAGCCGAACTCCACCAATGCGGCTCAACCTGCCCTTTCGAGGGTTAGCGTAGGCCAATTCGCAGAAAAATTTAGGGGCGAGGTTATTCCCCTCAGCAATACGTTCGGGTATTTTTGTGCCTCCGTTCCGATGAGCGAGGAGGTTTTAAAGGAATACCTGGAAGAGCCTATTGGCGCGCTGCCGCCGAAGCTTGCGGCGATGCTGCCGCACATCTCTATTCTTCTGGTTCCGTATCTGGAGCGCTGCGGAGAACGTGGCTCAGGGAGCAGGAGAAAGACGCGGACTACGCTGGAAAAGGTAGGGGATTTCGTGGTAGCTGAAAGGCCCGCGGATGGCCGTCAATCGTGGGC
>CAXUCT010000080.1:0-1593 GCA_964249415.1 uncultured Bryobacteraceae bacterium
AACACTTAGCTCTGGCAAGGTGAGCAGGATGATGTAATAGCCGGCAAGCATAATGAACGTGCCACCGGCTACTGCTGGGATGAATGAGACGAAAAGCCGTAAATAGTAGTACCCAAAAAGTCCTGCAATAAACAGCCGCAGCAGGCAGAACCAGTTATAGGTCCTTGGACTGGGATGAATCGAATACGCAATCATCAGCGGAAAAAAAGGTTGAGACTGCATGTTCGCGGCAAGCGGGGCTCCATAGCCCTGGTATGGATTCCACAGAGGTGGTACCCGGCTTTTGAAGTATTCCTGCCTTACAAGCGGCGCCCACGGCTCAATCAGCCATGCATCCGCCGCATCATACGTCCTCATCATGGCCGGATTTGCAGAATTGCCGGACCAAGCGCCGTTAGGCATAATGCTTGCCTGAGTGCGAGCGCTTTCCAGCAGCGTCTTGTTTCCCCAGATAAATGGGAAAAATAATATATTGAGTACCAATGCGAGCACAAGTGCGGCACGAACGCCGTCCTTTGTCATCAGCTGTCTAGTGTGAGCGATCATCCCCTTAGTATTATTATCAGAGGATCTATTTAAGCGAATTGCCGCGAGAGCAGGCGGCTTAAGCGCAGCTTGCGGGCTAGTGCGGTGGATAGTCCGCGTACCGTCGTTATACTTAACACTTGCAAAGCATCTCACCAAATAAACAATCGTCGGAGGACGCCTTGCAGGGGGCACGGGCAAAGGATATTTCATGCGCGCGTTGTCCGGTATGCACCGGCGGCACGAGTGTCGCGTTTAAATTCAATCGGAATCTTTATCACGTTTATGGCTGTAGCCAGTGCGATGTAGAGTTCTTGCTCCCACAACCTACTGATGAGGTGCTTTCCTCGATTTACAACGAGAACTACTTTCTCGGTAGCGAAGATCAGAGCGCTAGTGACCGGGTTTCGGATAGTAAGCGGGCAACCGCCAATGTCTACCTCGATGTAATCACGCAGTTTGTAGATCCTCAGCGCTGTCGCATGCTCGAGATAGGATGCGGATCGGGAGATTTCCTTGTTGAGGCCCGTCAGCGCGGGTTTAAAGTCGAATGAATCGAGTATTCTGAACCCGCTGCTTCGGTTTCAAATTACAGACTAGGTGAACACGCAGTTCGCGTCGGTTCCCCTGAGACGCTAAATCTTCCTGCTGAAAATTACGACATCGTTGCTGCCTTCGACGTCATTGAGCATGTACGCGATCCGAAGCTGTCGATCCATCACATCCATTCTCTCCTTAAGCCTAATGGCCTCGCTGCGATTGTTACCCCATCCCTAGACAGTTGGTCCCGGCGTTTGCTGGGCCGATACTGGATGGAGTACAAGACCGAGCATATGACCTACTTCAGCGAAAAGTCCCTTATGCGGCTGCTTGACGATGCCGGCTTCTCGCAGATCCAGTTTGTTCCCAATTACAAGGTGCTTACCTATGACTACATAGCGCGCCACTTTGACCGGTTTCCAGTCCCGGTTGTGAGTACCATTACGCATGCGATCCGAACGGCCATTCCTGAAGCAGTCGCTCATCGAAAACGGAAGCTGGTCGCCAGCGGTACCTTCGCCATTGCAT
>CAXUCT010000080.1:1603-6592 GCA_964249415.1 uncultured Bryobacteraceae bacterium
GTACCTGATAATGTCTGCATCCTGCCGTTTGGGCAGCTCGCTCGCCAGGCGTAATTAGAGTCTCTTCGAACAAAACTACGTGACCTCCACAACTGCAGCCCAACAACAACGGGAGCCGATAGGAAAAACTCATCGCCGATGTCCAATCTGCGATTCGTCCCACTTAGAGTACGAGTTTGTAGTCGATAAGTCGCCGGTGTGCGGATGTCAGGCCTGTGGCTTGTTATTTCTCAATCCGCAACCGGGCATCTCATCCACTTTTCAATCTAACCATCGTCCCGAACCGGATAACCTGGCCGAAGTTTATGAAGCGAACGCCAGGGAGAGAGTGGCAAGGTTTATCTCCTATTCGGGTATTTATGGCGGAAAGATACTGCTCGTCGGGACGGACACGCATCTCAAACTTCAATTCCAAAAGAAAAATTTTCAAGTCGTCGATTATTCGGTCGAGCGCTTTGATGCGTCAGCGGCTAGCGAGCTGTCGGAAGCTTTTGACGCCTGCATTTTGTTCTGCACGTTAGAACGCGTGAGGGATCCGCTCGCAATCCTCACACTGGTGCGCAGCCGCCTAAAGCAGAACGGAGTACTGATGGTCGTCTCCCCTACTACGGACAGCCGAACTGCCCGGCTATTCCGAAGTTCGTGGTGGGAGTTCAACCGGATGAACCTGTTCTACTTCTCGGTTGATACGCTTCAGAGCCTATTGATCAAAGCGGGCTTTGGGGATCCCATTATTGCGCCGGACCGGAACCTGGTCTCGCTCAACTACCTTCAACGTAGGCTTCAAGCGAACCCCAGCGCCCTTCGTCATTACCGTCTTCTGCGCGGCATTACATCTCTTAGTCCGTTCCTTCGCGATAAAGCTTTCCGCTTGTTTCATGGAAGGACGCAATTCCTGGTTCGAGCAAAGTCCACTCGCGTGAAACCTCTTCTCTCTGTGATTGTGCCCGTGTACAACGAGGGGGCGACCTTCTTGGAGTTGATCGAGCAACTGCTCGCCAAGTCTATACAAGGGATGGATATTGAGGTCATTATTGTAGAGAGTAACTCCACAGATGGTACTCGGGACTTTGTTCTCCGCTATCAAAATTATCCTCAAGTGCGGCTCATAATGGAAGATCGACCCACGGGGAAAGGTCATGCGGTCAGAATGGGACTTCAGGCGGCTCAGGGCGACTTCGTCCTCTTTCAAGATGCAGACCTCGAATACGACATCAATGATTACGAGGGTCTGGTTTCTCCGCTGTTGCATCTTCAAACAAACTTTGTACTCGGTTCGCGCCACAGTGCTGGAAAGGATAGCTGGAAAATCCGGCACTTCTCCGATTCGCCAGGTTTGTCGGTCTTCTTCAACTTTGGACACATCCTATTTCTCACGCTGTTTAACTTCTTGTACTCACAGCGTCTCAATGATCCATTCACCATGTATAAGGTGTTTCGGCGTGAGTGTCTCTTTGGTCTGACATTCGAGTGCAATCGTTTTGACTTCGACTTTGAGATTGTCATTAAGCTTCTCCGAAAGGGGTACAAGCCGCTGGAGCTGCCCGTCAATTACAAGTCGCGCTCCATAAAAGAAGGGAAAAAGGTCACCGCATTCCGGGACCCGCTTACTTGGGTTCGCGCGCTTGTCAAGTTTCGCAACAGCCCGCTTTACGGCGAAGTACGATAATCCGGTGATTCATAGATCCCGCCTCCGGCTGCGCTTTGTTACATTTCGTGTCGCCGGTTATGTCGTTTAAACTAGTGGCCTGTCGCGACAACAACGTTACTATAAACGCTACGGGGAACCGAGCCGCGCGCGTTGAGCAAGCGGTTCCCTCAATGGTAACTAACTCAGCGCGACAGGCCACTAGCTAGTGCACCTCTGACGCTACCTTAACTATTTAAGTTGTTTGCAGGAACTAACTGAGACAACTCTGCGGTAAGGGAATGATTCGTATGCCATCGTTCCGCGCCACCTGTTATGGCCCTCGGCGGATAAATAGTATACGTCCACGTTCTTCGCAATTCGTTCTAAAAGCTTCACCGTGTCAACCGTGGCCTGTGCCGGAGACTGAAACGCGAGTCTTGCCTGTCGAAGCAAAATGTCTGCGAGTTGACCTAAAAAGAAGTCCTCAGCTTGCCCGGCCAGCACATGGTCGACCAAATGGAGTGAATATCCTCCCGGCTTGAGAAAGTGCTTGATTGCCCGAAATACCTTCGCGAGTGCCGGCCCGTGTATGTGCTCCAGGACGCTAATCGAATATATACAATCTATTGACGCGGGCTGAACATTTTGTATATCCTCCGAGAATAAGTTGCGAATGATATGTATGTCTGAATACCCACTCACATACCGCTCAAACTCAGTGGGCCCGTTGCCGGATCCGTCATACGGGTCAACTACCGTGACCCGATAACCAAGCTGCGACAGTAGATGTGCCACAACCGGCTCGCCCGCGCCGATTTCTAGTAGAGATGAACCTGCAGGCAGCAGCCCGAGAATACTCTTCAATGCAGCCGGTCGTTGCAAGTCCTTAAGATCTCCGTGTAGCTGGCAAAGGTATGGCACGTGGTCACTGCTATCACAGAAATCTTTCACGGTGCCATACGCAAGCTCTTCAGTCGACGACCGGCCGCGATACCGTTGCTCTAGGTCAGCCTTTTGCTCCGGAGACAAAGAAGTCGCGTTAAGACGCATATTCACATTGTTGCTGAGGCTAGAAATGTCCGCTATAGACGCGAGCTCCGCCGGGATGGCCGAGTGACCTGATAGTCAGCAATCTATCTTGAGCTTCTTAAACCCATGAAAGCACATCTTCAGCATGAGGATGCCATTTTTGTAGACCTTCGTCATCTTTGTGGATCCGTAAATCCTTTCCTGATAGTGAACTGGCTGATCAACGATCTTCAAATTCAACTTCGCAGCTCCGAACAGAAGCTCGTAATCGCCCCATAGATCAACGATTCCCCAACTGTCGAGCATCGGCTCAATGCGTGACCAATCTGAGGACCAGAGCACCTTAGTGCCGCAAAGCGTGTCTTTGACGGGTTGCCTTATCAAATAAGAAAACACTAAGCTGAAAAACTTATTTCCCATCATATTAGCTATCTTCATGGCGCTCTTCGGAATGGGGTAAACCAATCGTGATCCATTCACAAACTCGGCTCTGCCGCTTGTAATTGCATCGAAGAAATACGGCAATTCTTCAGGCATCACCGTCAGATCTGCGTCCAGTATCATGAGAATGTCACCGCGAGCTGCACGAAAACCCGTCCAGACGTTTTTCGACTTGCAAACCCCGGGCCCCCTGACCAACTTAATGTTCAGTTCCGGATGTTCAAGTTGCATTCGCCGTACCTCTTCAGCCGTGCCGTCCGTAGACTTGTCATCGCAAAAGATGATTTCCGTATCGCGTCCCAAGGCGGGCATTCGAAGCACCGCATCTTCTACATTTCCGCGCTCGTCCTTACAAGGGATCACGACCGAAACGGAAACGGTCGAAGCGACAGTCATCGGAGTAATCGCGCGCGCCACCAGAACACGAACCAAGCACAAGCGATTCACCAGGGGTAACTTCGCCAGAATACGGTTGGCAAGCGATGAAAGCAACGGTACGTACTTGGGGATGAGAGTGATTTGGTAGGTCTTCAGCCATTCGTACCCGCTTAATGCCAGCAGGCCCCGAATATCGTCTTCAGAAAGCCAGTTCTGTTCAGTTTGCGGAACCTTGAGCTTCAACCGCTCCGCAATCGACACAAGCGGCTGCCACAGATGGTTGTACGTGTAAATCAAAACTCGGGTGTGCCGCTCACAACCTGCCTTCATGGCAAGTAGTGCGCCTTGAACATCCACCGTGTCGCCAATATCGTTGAACAGGATGTAATCGAACTTTTCGTCGGGACGGACATTCTCTGGGAACGATAAGTGAAATTCCAGATCTGGCCAATCGGACCGAGCCACAGCTACCATTTCAGGACTAATGTCAATGCCCACTCCGTGGCTAGGCCGTAGAGCGTTTAGCAAGAATCCCGTTTGACACCGAATATTAAGGACTCGCTTTCCAGGTTCAACCAGGAATCGCAGAAGGCGTATCAGTGCGTCATAGTAATATCGATTGGCGTGAATCCAATTCATCCGGGTTGCCGCGATAGAGCTTTGATGCGCTTGATTGCGTCGGTTTCGCTCTTGCAGGATGCGCAGACCCCAAGCAGAACTCCCGGTGCAGCTTGTAACCTCCTCCCTTACTTGAACAGGTCGGCTTGCCATTGGTGAGTTGCTACGCCTTTCTCTCTAGAACCACCAACAATCTGGAGGCTAGCCACGGTACTTTCGAAAGCTTCCGGTCGAGCGCGCGGACAAACGGTAGCAGGACTCCAGGATAGAGTTGGGGCCCGCGAAATCCGCCGGACCCTAAGTACGCCAACGCCGAGAAGCGGCTGATTTCACGAATCCGCCAGTCGTGGAAGCGCTCGAGAAATGCTGAGTCGCCGAATATCCGGCTCGCGTTGCCCTGTGCTGCATAGTACTGATGAGCCTCTGGCATAAAGGTTGGCGGCGCGTTCCATTCGATCTGTTTGCGGAGGCCCAGGGGCTCATGGTGAAACAAACCGAAGACAATCCTGCCAAACAGCCCCATAGCCGGATCGAAGATGATCAATCTGCCTCCCGGGCGCAGAACTCGGCGGAACTCCTGCAATGCGGTACCCGGAAATTGCAGATGATGCCACACATCAAAAAGGATTAAGTTTGCCACGGACCCCGTAGCGAAAGTGAGTGTATAAGCATTCTCTACGGCGTCGAGCCAAGGGTTGGCGAATACATCCGTCGTGATACAGCTAGGCAACTCCTTTTTGATGTTTCCCATGCCGGATCCAATTTCCACGATCTTTCCTGGAACAGTTAATATTACTCGGTCCGCGATCTCCCGATAAACATCGCTATAAATCTGCCGCAGCAACGGCTTCTTGCGCCAACGCTCCAAGTTGTTGTGAATCTCTTTGTTGTGT